>JBQCEA010000152.1:0-4564 GCA_051960695.1 Mucilaginibacter sp.
AAAACGGCTTTGGTAACGACTCGCCCGAAATGTGGTTGATGTGGTATAAATGGAACTTACGCTCGGTATGCAATACCATTTTGGATTACGGCGTGCATTGCCTTAATATGCCAAAGCAACAGGCGATTACTATGCTAACACATGAAGCTTTTCAGCAACAGGCTGAAGCAGAAAATAAATGGAAAAGGGTAAGCCTGACAAGCGTTCAACTGGATAGTTATTATACAGGGTACAAAGAAATCATTGACCTGCGCGATCAGTGGAAAAGCAAAATGGGCGATAAGTACAAGCTAAAGGACTTTAATGAGAAGTTCCTGAGCTATGGCAGCGCCCCGGTTAAACTGATAAAGGATGCTATGATGGCTAAAGAAAACCCTGCAGCAAGCGGAGCAACTACAAATACTAATTAACATCTCTGGCACTGTAATAAAAAAGGGATCAATTTAAACAGATCCCTTTTTTTATTAGTGTTATGATTATCTCCAGTGGCCTCGCACCCATGCATAGCCATGACGGAAATGACGCCAGTGACCTGGTACCCATACGGCACGCGGGCGAGGCGGCAATTCCCAATAGCCTTGTTTATATACATAAGTGCCACCCGATGGTACCCATTCACCGGAAACCCAAACGTGTCTTGGTGATGGCGCCGGCGGTCTTGGAGGCAGATGGCCGGGTGCATGCAGGCGCGCCCGTATCACAATTTGCGCATCACTTTTGGCAATGCCGAAAGCTGAGATGGCTGCGGCCAGAAGAAAGATTTTTACGAACTTTTTCATAGTAAAATATTATTGGTTTACAGATATAGATTGATAAATTCCTCCTTGGTTTAATTAGTAATTTAATGCAATATTAAACCCTTGTATATATTTATAATATACAGATCCTGAAATGCAAATACCATTGGTATATATTATAAAAGCCCCGATTTGCAAATAAATTATACCATTAAGTATGGAAGCGCAGGAAATTATAGATCTGTTACAAGAATATGCTAACCCAGCTTACCGGGAAGGTATGAAGCGATTTGGCATTGATAACTCCGATGCTCTTGGTGTTCCGTTGCCGCAGATACGCAAACTTGCTCGGCTGATCAAAAAAGATCATGCTTTAGCCTTGCAATTATGGGAGACCGGTATACACGAATGCCGCATCATGGCGTCGATGGTTGATGACCCCAGCCTCGTTACACCGAAACAGATGGATAGGTGGGTATCTGACTTTACATCATGGGATATTTGCGACCAAGTTTGCGGTAACTTGTTCGACCGCACGCCTTTTTCCATCGAAAAGGCACTGGAATATAGTAAGGCTGAAAAGGAATATATTAAACGGGCAGGCTTTGTGTTAATGGCCGAGTTTGCTGTGCATAACAAAAAAGCGAGCGATAATGTATTTATTCAATTTTTCCCTGTTATTGAGCGTGGGGCATCGGACGACCGCAACTTTGTAAAAAAGGCGGTTAACTGGGCCTTACGGCAGATCGGCAAAAGAAATAAAACACTGCATCAATTAGCTATCACAACTTCAAAACGCATTTTACAGCAAGAAAGTAAAGCAGCCAGGTGGATAGCTTCCAATGCACTTTCCGAGCTTGAAAATCGCTTTATAAATTGATCGCCCATTGTTATATTTATTCTGAAAAGAAACCGCTAAAACAATGATAAAGAACTTATTAGCATTTTTACTGCTTTCAGTATGCAGTACATGCTTTGCCCAGTCTCAAAATCCGCAATATGATGCACAGTTAGCACAAAAATTAGGTGCCGACGAATATGGCATGAAAACCTATGTGATGGCATTTCTGAAAGCCGGTCCAAACCGGCCAAAAGACTCAGTTACAAGGGCAGAATTACAGAAGGCCCATCTTAAAAACATCACCCGCTTGGCTAATGAGGGTAAGCTAATCGTAGCAGGGCCATTTCTTGACAACCAGCCCATTCGTGGCATATTCATCTTCAATGTAAGCACTGTGGAAGAAGCAAAGAAACTCACGGAAACAGACCCGGCAATACAGACAGGCTCATTGGTAATGGAACTGCATCCCTGGTATGGTTCGGCTTCATTGATGGTTACCTTCGATATCCACAAAAAGATAGAAAAGAAAAGCGTTACAGACTAAGGTTTCTTTGCTTTTAAATCTTTATCAAATTTATTACACAACCAAAGACTACGGTTAAACAACTGATTGTCATGGGAAAAAATTTACCCAAGTCGGTTTTTATACTTGAATTTCCGGTTTTCCCACAACTAAAAACATAACTTATCAGACCATTTTTACGTATAATAAGCGATTGTAAATGAAGTAAATAACAAATACAGCCACAAGGGCAGTTTTTGCTTTATGATATTGGCTTATAATTTGTAACACCAAACCATTCGACTTTGCATGCCCACAGCTATGCAATTTCACTAAACTAACTTAATTGAAACTATTGCTTAACCACCATAGCAGATAATTGCGGACCAGATATTATGAGCTCTACTGAAGGGGATAAATTTTCTTATGATGGTGATTTCCATGTTAACCACATTATCAATAACATTAATGCGGGAATATGGGAGTATAATATCAACACTAAAGAAGTTAAATGGTCGCCCGGATTTTATGCCCTCTTGGGGTATGAGCCGGATGAGATACCCCCTTCATACGATTTCTTTTACGAAAGCTTACTCTATTACGACGATAAACCTGTTTTCTTAAAATCTATCAATCGTCATTTTCAGGATTCACCTGAAACAGTGCAGATCAGGTTGTTGACCAAACAATCGGGTTACCGCTGGTTCGAGAGCACGGCTAAAAGGTGGGACGATAAGTCGCAGCCAAAGATCACCGGCTCAATAACCGATATTCATGAGCATAGGATACTGAAGCTGGATGCCAACCGCAACGATTTCCTGTTCAAAGAAACCATCAAGATCGCCAAAATAGGCGGATGGGAAATAGATGTAAAAAGCATGACCCTGACCCTTACAAGGGCTGCTTACGATATTTACGAACTACAGGAAACCGTAAAGCTTACCATTGAAGAAGCGATCAGCTTTTTCGATCCGGAATACCGGTCCGTTCTGGCTAAAGCGCTTGAAGAAACGATCAAATATTCGCGTCCCTTCGATCTTGAACTGCTATTCAAAACAGCACGCAACAACCAGATATGGCTCCGCGTGAAAGGCATAGCGGTTATTGACGATTACGGTAAATGCGTTACTGTACGCAGTATTTTCCAGAATATCGATTATATCAAGAAGAAAGAACTGGAGGTGCAGAACGCGGTGAACCTAATGAGCGATCAGAACAAGCGCTTACAAAATTTCGCCTATATCGTTTCGCATAATTTGCGTTCGCACACGGGCAATCTTCAGTTCATGGTAAACCTGTTTGACCAGACACAAACTGAAGATGACCGCAAAGAGATATTTACGCATATCAAATCTATCAGCAACAGCTTAAGTACTACCATTGAGCACCTGAGCGAGATCGTGAAGATCCAGGCTGAAATAGGCAAGGAAAGAAAACGGTTAGAGTTCCAGGATATGCTGGATAATGTTGTTTCAGCGTTGGAAAGCAATATCAAAGCAACCGGAGCTACGATTGAGTCAGACTTTAGCAAAGCCCCTGAAGTATATTATATACCGGCTTATTTGGAAAGCATTTTCCAAAACCTGTTAACCAATGCCATCAAATACAAGCACCCACAGCGTAAACCTGTTATAAGGTGTTATTCGGCACGTATAAACAACCATATCTATTTATACTTCGAAGATAACGGCATCGGCATCGACCTTACAAAATATGGCGACATGGTATTTGGTATGTATAAAACCTTCCACCAAAACGCTGATGCAAAAGGCATAGGTCTGTTCATTACCCGGAATCAGATAGAAGCACTTGGCGGTACCATCAATATTGAAAGTACCGTTAACGAAGGCACTAAGTTTATTATTAAATTAGTGTGATCTAAGTTGTGTGGTCTTAGTTGTGAGTAATGAGTAATAAGTTTTGAGTTTTTGCTATTTCTTCACTACTCACAGTTCACTACTCATTACTTAATACTAAAAACTACTCAATATAACTCTCCAATATTTTGAATCCGCCGGTAGTTTTAAGGGTAATGTTATTGATAGTCTTAGGCAGCAGTATACATTCGCCCATTTTCACAGGGTATTGTGCATCGCCTGTTTCTATCACATAATCCCCTTCAACGCATACGTGGATCACGAATGAATCCAGATTGCTATAATCCTTTTCGGTATTTTCGGTAAAGTCAAGTACATTGGTAGTGAAATACGGACATTTTACCAGTCGTACCGTTTCATTCTTTTCAGGCTGATATTCGGTTTTGTAATCGTTATAGAAATTATAATCGATAGCTGCCAAAGCCTCCTGCGTATGTAATTCGCGTTTGTTGCCTTTATCATCAACACGGTCAAAGTCGTAAATACGATAAGTAATATCGGATGTTTGCTGTATCTCAGCTATCAGCAAACCTTTGCCAATGGTATGGACCCTGCCGGCGGGCAAAAAGAAAACATCACCTGCATCTACATCCTCGCGGTTAAGGAT
>JBQCEA010000153.1:0-3832 GCA_051960695.1 Mucilaginibacter sp.
AATGGCACAGCATTTGGATGTACTTCTCAACCCTAACTATTGAGGTAAAATTCATTATGAGTGATCCGAACAAAAGAACAGCAAACAAATCCGTTGGCAAAAGCATCAGGATTTTGCGCCATCAGCACGGATGGAGCCAGGAAGACATCGCTAACCGCTTAGGCATTTCGATCCCGGCATTTTCTAAAATTGAAACCGGTGTTACCGATGTAAACTTATCACGTCTTGAACAGATCGCAAACATTTACGAGGTTAGCGTTGTGCAATTATTGACCGTTGATGGCGAACAATCAGAACCTGTTCCATCGCACCTGAACGTAATGCAAAAGAAATTAAACGATCGCGAAGCAGAAATAGCCGGCTTACAGCGTAAGGTTATTGAGCTTTATGAAGAATTGCGGAACAAAAGTTCAATTGCAGTTTAATTAGCGCATTGTTTAGTAAACCCGACACTTTATCATTTATCGGCATTTGCATAAAGATCAGGAGTTTATCCAATTATTTCTTTTTATTAAATATTATTAATTCAGAGAAATAAAGATTTACAATAGGTCAATAACGGGTAGTATCGTAAAATAATTTACGTTCATAAATATTTTTGGAGTAACTATTGTGGCATATAGATATAACTATCTATGTGTTATGAAGCTCAAGTATTTGATTTCGATACCAAGGAATGACTCGAAAAAAGAGGTCATTCATGATCCTGAAAGCAAACTGAAGATAAAAGTATTTGATCTTTTAAAATCAAAGTTTACCCCTAAAAAGGGTGAAATACGGTATTTCGTTACCGCCGGTGATGAAACGCTTGCATTTGAAACAGAAGGATATAAACGACATAAAAAGCTGCTTATTCTGCACATGATCTCGTGGTATTGCGTATACCTGGGATTATTAGAAGCACAAATACATTCAAGCTGGCCGCATGTTTAGGGTTCTAAGGAATTAAAATTTTCTTAGAACTCTCACATTAAAATCTTGGGTTAAAAACTTGTCCGTTTTGGATCATGTAATATATCGGTCATATCGATGATCTTTTCATCAATATCTGATACACATTTGTCCATCATACTGATACACTCCTGCTGATCCACAAGGCCTTCTTTTTCCAGGTTCATTAATCCTTTAAGGGTAGCTATAGGGCCACGTATCTGGTGCGATAAATAGGACGAGTATTCAGAAAGTTTCTTATTCTTGATCTGCAGGTCGCGTGTACGCTCGTCAATGATCTCTTCAAGGTGATGATTAATGCGGTCCAGATTATCCTTTTGCCGCGAAACCTCACTATTAAGCTCAGTTAAACGTGAATTGGTTTTCGCTTTGCGTTTCACATTACCAACCAGCAACGCTATAACAACCAATAATAAACCCGAAGCGGATACTGCCCACCAAAATTTAACACGGTCATTTTTCTGACGTTCTATTATCAGCTCATTTTCACGCTGTTTCTCCTGCTGGTCGTGCTGATCTTTCATCAAGCTTAAGTCGGAAGTAAGCATGTTGGTTTGCAGAGTGCTGTCACGCCTGTATATAGTATAGAGATAAGATAACGCTTGTTTATAGTTGGCTTTATGTGCTTCTAACTGGTATGAAAAAAACGCAAAATCTTCCTGAAGCTTTTCGTCTTTTGTGATCTGCGCGTATGTCAATCCTTCATCCAAATACTTTTGGGCTTCGTCATACATGCCCTTGGATATATATAGTGATACTAAGGTTTGATCAATTATACTTACAGAAGTGTTCAGGTCTTTGCCTTTTGCTTCCTTATTTGCTTTCAATAATAACTGTTCTGCTTTATCGTATTCCTTTAATTTATTATAGATAACGCCAATATTCTCCATACAAACGATCAGGTTCACCGGATCATTCAGTTTCTCAAATAGTTCCTGGCTTTTACTGTAATATTCCAGGGACATCGTAAAGTTATTTTTCCGCAAATAAACATTACCAATATTCAGATAAGCCCTTGCTATAAGGTTTTGGCTACCAACTTTTTCTGCTATTTTCAACCCTCTTGTTAGGTATTCAAGCGATTGATCATAGTCAATATTAAGATACAGGTTACCTATATTGTTATATACCTGTGCCTGGCCCAATATATTTTTTGCAGCTTTATAATAGGATAATGCTTCCAAGTAATCACCAATAGCCTTTACCTCATGGTTGGCATAATACTCTCCAATACCCAGTATACGATAAGATTCAGCAATTCCATTCAGATAATTTAGTTTCTGAGCTAATTCCAAAGCCTGCTCACCTTTTTTAATCGTTTGTTCATGGTCAGTCATTCGGCTTCCGTACCCCTGTTTCAACAGCAGTTTTACCTCGGCAGTATCCTGACTGGCAAAATCAGAAGGGGCATCGGCAAATGCTGTGACGAAGCTGAACAATAGGATCAATATACTTAGATAAGCGTTTCTCATTACCTGAAATTACACAAAAGCCCGGTAAAAGCTATTATGATAAGACCTTATTACGTAAAAAATCTGAAAATGATGCGTAAAATATTTTTTTATTAAAGTTTTTATTTCTTACAAACATCTTTATATTTGTAAATAAACTTTAGTTGAAAAACATAAAAGTCTAAACCATAGTTCTTTATATATCACAATTTTATTGCAATCATCGTTATTTTTTGCCATATTTCTGATACTTTTTTAATAAAACAGGTTAAAAAATATAATTATTGCAATATCTTAAATAAATATCAGTCCGATAATTCATTACAAAGTTTACATAATGTAACTGGATTTATGAATTTATCAGGTAATTTTTGAACAAAAAAATATTAACCACAATTCTTTATAACCATTTTTAACACATTCCAAACAATGAAAAAAGTAATCTTCGCAGGTCTTTTATTAGCTAGCATCGGTGGCTTATCATCATTCACTTTAAAAAATGATACTGCTGTTGCTAAGCATGACACCGTTGCTGACAGAAAAGACTTAGGTACTGCTGATGACAGAAAAGACCTGGGTACTGCTGATGACAGAAAAGACTTAGGTACTGCTGACGCCAGGACTGGCAGGCATACTAATGACAGGAAAGATTTAGGTACTGCTGACTAATTATAGTCGATAATACCTTATCAGGCAGTTAAAACTGCAAACCGGGGTTACATATGTTGGAATTTTTCAATATGTGTACAATGATCGGATATAAATATTGATCCGGTATTGATTTATATTTTCAAATATTTTTGAAGATGCAATACCGGATATTATATTCTATTTCTGCTATTATATATCTATTGAAGATATTTTTTTTTAAGTCGCCTACTAAATACAGCCCTTTTCTATACTCTTCTCTTTGCCATTCTCATAGGCAAAACGATATTTTATGATCTGGTTAAAAATCCGGCTGTCAACATAAACCCTATATTTGTTGCAAATAAATTGTTATGCAAAATATTAAGCAGTACGTTGAGCAGAACAAACAGCGTTTTCTCGATGAATTATTCGAACTACTTCGCTTTCCTTCGGTTAGTGCCGACCCAAAATACAAACAAGATGTTTTAAAAACAGCAGCCTATGTTGCTCAGAAATTAAAGGATGCCGGTGCCGAAAATGTCGAGGTTTGTGAAACGGACGGTTATCCGATAGTTTATGGCGAAAAGATAGTTGACCCAAACAAACCTACAGTTTTGGTTTATGGGCACTATGATGTGCAACCGCCAGATCCGCTTGAACTTTGGAAAACTCCGCCGTTTGAACCAACTGTCCGTGACGGCAAAATATATGCACGCGGAGCCTGCGACGATAAAGGCCAGTTTTATATGCATGTTAAAGCTTTTGAGCTGATGATGCAAAATGGCGGATTGCCTTGCAAT
>JBQCEA010000154.1:0-2711 GCA_051960695.1 Mucilaginibacter sp.
AATTACACTTTCAAAGAAGAATTTAAACGATATTTTGATACTCGTGTGTTCCATGAGCAAAATAAGTGGATAAATGAGCTTTATGGGAAGCCGGCCGGTGAAGGTATACGTTTTGTCAGATCAGAACTAAGGTATATACTTAATACAGATGCAAGATTTTTGTTCAATTCTTTCAGCTCAACGTTCGCAAAATGGCTTGGATATAAGACAGGAAGATATTATAAGCATTTACCGCAATCGTTGCTAACAAAACTATCGATGCATAAAGCCTACTGGCACAAGAACGCAGGCTCCTTTTCGTGATATTATGTTCCCTTTTCTAAACATCACGTCCAATTAATTATTTGTAGTGCGTTTAATTGAAGAGACATTTAATTTTTATTCATTTTATTAATTATTGAAAATCAGTAAGTTGTTTAATTTATATTCAATAATTTTTCTTTTTATTGCATGTGTGGATAAATTTTTGTGCGCTGTTTGTCAATCTGCTTATACAAAATGGGAATCCGTTACTCCAAATTTCTGCATGCCGCTATCTATATCTGCGATTGGGTAATACTTAATATTGTATTGGCATTTACTGACCATTTTTTGCTAAAACATAGCCTGTCTGACCGTCATTTCGGAAGCTTTACATTTCTTGCAAATGCGTTCTGGATAATAATTTCTTTATTTCTCAAAAGTCATTTAACTGCGCGGCCATTTCATTTAAAAACTCACATGCGGCGGCTTTTGGCTACATATCTGTATTTCTTTACAGCAACAATATTGGCTGTAGTTATTTTAAAACCTCATAGCGATTATTCACGCGGACTATCATTCTTTTACGGGGTCTTTTTTGTTGTACTTATAGTATTTAGAACGTCAGTTTTTATTTTCTTAAGCCAGATCAGGAAACGGGGATTTAACCTGCGCCACATTTTAATTATTGGCGATTTTAACATGTATAAGCGGGTTGAAAGATCTTTAAATGCCCACCCCGAGTACGGTTATCATATGCTCGGGTTTATTCCGGAAAACGAGATAAATAACGTAGCTGAAGATAGATTTTTCAGCGAGCTGGAAAGCAAAAGGCCTGACGAAATATTTATTTGTTACAAAAAATTTAATGGAAAGCTGGTACAGATGCTCTTAAAGTTTGGCAAGCTTCATTCCATTAAGGTATTATTACTTACTGATTCTTTGTTAAAAGACCAGAACGTAAAATTAGTTAACTATGAGAAAATTCCGGTTTTGCATTTAATGGCGCAGCCGCACATTAATGCAAGGGATAAAACGTTGAAACGGTCTTTTGATGTATTGTTTTCGCTGGTTGTAATGACCTTGGGTTTGCCGGTTTTTATTTTATTATACATTATCACCAAATGGACATCTGCAGGCCCGGCATTTTATCAACAGGAAAGGCTGGGAAAGAATGGACGGCCATTCAAAATATATAAGTTCAGGAGTATGTACATTAATTCCGAAAAAGACGGACCGCAATTATCTCGGGAAAATGATCCCCGGATTACCTCATGGGGCCGGCTTATCCGTAAAACACGGCTTGATGAATTACCACAATTCTGGAATGTGTTGATCGGTGATATGTCTGTAGTAGGTCCCCGGCCTGAACGGCAGCATTTTGTTGAGAAGATTGTAGAGCGAACGCCAGAATATAGGGCGCTTCAGTATTTAAAACCGGGAATTACCTCAATTGGCCAAATAAGATATGGTTATGCCGAAAACATTGACCAGATGTGTGACCGCCTGAATTATGATTTTCTGTACCTGAATAACATCAATCTCAATAACGACTGGGATATTATTTTAAAAACCATAAAAGTGGTTTTCAAGGCGAAGGGAAAATGAGTCTAAAAGCTTATAAGGCCTGCATTAAAATACCTGTCAAAAAATTTTTCTTGTTGTAAGCAATTTTACGCAACCAGGGGTTATAACTATATAAATTTTTATTCCCCCTGAGATTGGGAATTGGTTGATTGGTATGATTGGAGCAATGTCTCCAATCATTTTTTATAAAATGCAATTATTGCGCAACATCCCACCAAACCCTTGAGGTAAGTTTATCTCCGCCTGCTAAACGGGCTACTGCAGCCTGGTAATTTACCGGGTTTGTCAACACTTCGGTTGAAAGATAGATCATTCGCCTTGGTATAGTGCCGTTGGTAACATTACCCGGATAATTGATGGGCGTAAGCACAGGATAACCCGAACGCCGCCAATTGAACCAGTTTTCAATGAAGTCGAAGGTAGTTCCTGTGACGAGCCAATATTGGGTATTGATCATTTGAAGCGCACTGGCTTCGGAACTTATATCAATCGGGTGATCTGTCAGGTAATTATTGATGTCTGCCGGATCGATTACAGTTTGTGGATCTAATTGAGTAAGTGACTGCAAAGCTCCGGAAACTCCATTGGCATAATGCTGCTGTGCTGAGCCACCTACATTCCAGCCACGTACGGCGGCTTCGGCGAGCAATAATTCGGTTTCAGGATAGGTAAGGATAAATATCGGCCCACCCAGTTTAAGATACATACTGGTTCGGGGCCTTGAATATCTCCCAAGAGGGGCGAAGTCTGCTCCGGTGCCCGTACCTCCGGGATAACCCGGCGATTTGCTGATATCAGTAGCGCCACCTAAAAGGTCGTATCCGTTGGGCATTCCAATCTGGAGAGATGAATCAGGATTACCAGATAATGCTTCATTGCCATTA
>JBQCEA010000155.1:0-2562 GCA_051960695.1 Mucilaginibacter sp.
TACGGTTGGCTAAATGAACAGGGAGAATTGGTAAAACCTGGAAGAAATGCCATTCTTCGGGAATTTTTAAGCAGGCTGAATGTATTTCGGGACCGTAAAAACTGGCTCCCGTTTTTCAGCTGGATGAAAATTCTTTGCCTCCTGTCATTTTTCCTCCTATTCTTATTCAAATTTTCAGTTTGTAGACAGCCGCAGCTGTTTCCGTCTATGAATGATCATCATGGGCACACACGGTACCATCTGGCATCACCGCTATTGCACACATGATGCTTTTCGGTTCAAAAACCATTTCTGGCAGTTTATTACACGTCAGCTAACGATCAATATTATTCCCGAAGAGATCTATGTAATCTCTCATCATGTCCATCATGCTAAATCAGACCAGCCCGGTGACCCTTACAATGCTGAGGCCGGTTTCTGGTATTGTTTCCTGGCCGATGCGAACCATCAGCCGATCGCCAAGGATTTAAGCGAACAAGACTATGGTCGTGTAAAAAAGCTAATGGCGCATACGGGCGTAAAGGCAACACCTAAAGCCAGTATAAACGTTGGGGCTCTTATGCCCATCCGGTACATACCGTCGCTGCCTGGCTTCTTAATGGGCATTCTGGTATTCGGTATTCTATTTGATTGGTGGCCACACACTTTCATGTTCATTATTTGCGGCTGACGGCATTTGGGCCATTGGTGTTCGGACATTTAATTATGACGGGCACGGACATGGAAAAAATAAACAAAAGAATGGCGTCGACGATTATCGGGAAGATCAATCAATCAATCAATCAATCAATCAATCAATCAATCAATCAATTGTGGCCGGGTTTTGTGGCCGGCGAATGGCATAATAATCATCATCTTTATCCGAAAAGCGCACGCAGCGGCTTTAAAACGTATCAACTGGACCTGGCTTGGCATATATCCCGCTCATGCACCGCCTCGGTGCTGTAAGCAGTTTTAAAGATTACAAAAACGCTTTTATATTCAAGTATAAAACCTGACAATAACTAATTTCATCCATGAGGCAACTTCGAATCACCCAGTCCATCACCAATCGCGATAGCCAATCGCTTGACCGGTATTTAAATGAGATCGGTAAGATAGCGATGGTGATGTCAGTTGACGAGGTTACGCTTACACGATAATGTGTGAGTGGCGTGACAAACCATCCGGAAAGAAACGGTAGGTTTACTCGTTCGATTTTTTGCTGGAATATAAGTGGATACGAATGCTACACGAGTAAGATGTTAAACAGGACATCCCCAATGGTGTAATTATGGAATCTCCCGGAATCATATTGCAAACTTATTCGTTAATTAAATCTGCGCTTACAGAAAGGTTCGGGAATCTTGGGTATATCCTGATAGAAGAAAAAAATAACGACGCTGTTTATGAGAGTAAATTCACTATCTGGTCCGATAACAAAGATGCTCTGCGTTTAACCTGGGACGGCAGTGAAAATGTTTTTTTGATTGAAATCTCCAAAACTTTTCCGGTATCTGCATCAGCAAAATGGTTGTGCATGAGCAGAACTGAGTTTAACCCGGCCTGTTCAAGCAGCGAATATATTCATTCCACAGCCAGGAAAGTAGTTAATAGTTTTACTTCGTAATTATTTCATAAAACTCGTTAACGGAACAAAAAGGATGCGTTGCAACCCCGCCGCCCTAAAATCTCTGATGGTTCGCCCACAAGCATTGAATGATAAATTACTAATATAAGTAAGATCCAATAAAAATTCAATTAAGTATGTAGCCCTATAAAGGTCAGACGCCATTCAAAGACAATGATGGTCTGCTACAGAGCAAGATACTTTAAAGATCGGGACTAAAACTGAGGCGCAGGCCGTATTGACTAACATTCGGATGATCCAGATAATTGAAACGCCGGATGACATCAACCCGGATGAATTTGAAAATATTACCCAGACCGACCCCCAGTTCCATATAAGGGGCGTTCCCCAGGCTGTATGTGAACGGTATCCCATGCTGGTCGGCTGGAAATTTGAACAGGTCCTGTTGATATAGGGGGTTATTCGTTCTACTAAGCCCTCCATAGAGAATTTTAAAGGTGAGATATTCCCGAAGCTGAAGCCTGTCAACCAGGGGTAGCCTATTCAGCAGGAAACCATTGAAACTATGTGTCAAGTTAATCCCTGCATAGCGATCTGTCGCGAACTCCAAAAAGTTCATCATGTTATATTCATTCTCATCATACAAATAACTTTGATTTGCAGGCAGCAGCGCCAGTAAAGTATAAGGAGCCTTCCCAAAGACTGCGCCACCCAACAGCGTGATATCGGTATATCCGAGCTGGGAAAGATAAAAACGCTTAAAAATATTGAGGTTTGCATTCGTGTATTGATAACCGCCCCCAGCGATCCCTTTTAACCCAAAATCCGTTCTCAAGGTAATGATCGGATATTTGCTATAGATCGTGTGCCTTTCCATTGTTCCCTGGAAGATCTTTTCATGCGGAGCGTAGCGGAAAAGGAAATACGCCTCCGTCGTGCTGATCGCCGGGAGGTTCGGAGCGTTGTGAGCTGCAGGTGCAAAAACTAAACCT
>JBQCEA010000156.1:0-2045 GCA_051960695.1 Mucilaginibacter sp.
CTATTAAATATTCAGGCCCATGTGAGGTGGTGGATGTAAAGCTATATTCAAAAGAAGATAAGATATTTTTTGAAGTGGCCGATCATGGTATAGGTATAGCTGATACGGAGAAAGACCGCATTTTCGACCGTTTTTACCGTGTGGGCAGTGAGGAAACACGCAATACTAAAGGAACAGGACTTGGTCTTTATATTGTAAAACAAGTGCTTGATAAACATGATGCAAGTATAAAGGTGAAGGATAATGACCCAACCGGAAGTATATTTGAAGTTGTTTTTGCTTAACTTAAATAAATGGATCACATGCAAAACAAAAAGAGGATTTTACTGGCAGAGGACGAAGAACATCTGCTGGAGGCTATAAAACTCAACCTCGAATTGGAGGGGTATAAAGTAACTACTGCAACCAATGGCAAAAAAGCGCTGCAGAAATTTAAAGAAGAGCGCTTTAACCTGGTGATTCTGGACGTAATGATGCCCGAAGTAGATGGCTTTGTGGTAGCTGAGACCATTCGACTGGAAAATTCGGAAGTGCCTATTATGTTCCTCACCGCCAAGAACACCAACGAGGATAAGATATCAGGTTTGAAAAAAGGTGCAGACGATTATCTCACCAAACCGTTCAACCTGGAAGAATTGATATTGCGCGTAAACAACCTGGTAAAACGCGGATTAAAGGGCGAAGACCTGAAAGAGTTCAACAGCTATAAGATCGGTGATAAGACCATTCATTTCAACTCGTTTGAACTGGTAAACGGCGATGGTTCCATTACTGCACTAACGAAAAAAGAAACCATGTTGCTGAAGCTGCTTATCGAGCGCAGGAATGAAGCTGTATCGCGTGAGCAAATATTGGAAACCGTTTGGAATTACGATGTGTACCCTTCAACACGTACCATTGATAACTTTATACTTACTTTCCGCAAGTATTTTGAACCAGACCCTAAAAACCCGGTTTATTTTCATTCCATCCGCGGCGTAGGATATAAATTTACCGATAACCAGCACTAATTTATGCTAAGTAACAAGGCAAGGGTATTGGTTATTGTGGTGTTTGCGGTGATGATGGTATTCTTTGCTTACGAACGTGTTGTGGAATTAGCCGCCTTTAGTTTGCTGATGATCGTACTGATCATTATCGAATACTTTAAGCAGGGTACACTGGTGCTTGCGGCAAGGCATTACCATGATAAGGATTATGAAGGTGCGGAAGCGTTGCTGAAACAGATCAAAAAACCTGAATGGCTGCTGGATAAACGCAGGGGGGTATATGAATATATGTTGGGAAATATCAACCTGCAAAAGCAGGATTACGAGGCAGCGGTATTGCATTATGATCTGGCATCCAAATTTCCGTTAAGATCGGTTAATGACCATGTGGCGACGCTGGTACACGCGGCCAATATCTGCATCAGATTGGGTAATTATAATAAAGCCGAAGCTTACCTGGCTGAAGCCATGACGCACGAGGAAAAGATTACTGCCAGGATGAAGGCGGTAATAGAAAAGTTAAAACAGGAATTAAAAAAACGATAGACGTGTAGAGACACAATACCTTGTGTCTCTTTGCATATAAGACACGAAGTATCGTGTCTCTACAATAAGATAAATGAGAGATTCTTTACTGATAAAAGCAGCATTTTCGGAGAAAACAGAACGCCCGCCGGTGTGGATGATGCGCCAGGCAGGCCGTTTTATGAAAGAGTATTGGGACATTAAGAATAAATATTCTTTCCTGGAAATGTGCAAAACCCCCGAGATAGCGGCAGATGTTACCATGCTGCCGGTTGATTTGCTGGGTATTGACGGGGCAATATTATTTTCAGACATATTGGTTACCGCTGAAGCAATGGGCGGCGACCTGAGCTTTACCAATGGCATAGGTCCAAGGTTTTCCAACCCGGTACGCGACCAGGCTGGCGTCGACCGACTGGAAACAGATGTGGTGCATAAACTGCAATATGTTGCCGATGCTATTAAAGTGATCCCGCAGCGCCTTAACGGCCGTATTCCGCTGATTGGTTTTGCAGGTGCTCCATTTACCGT
>JBQCEA010000157.1:0-4580 GCA_051960695.1 Mucilaginibacter sp.
ACCAGGTTGGCGAAAGCACCAAGTTATTTACCGTTCAGGCTAATATTGATGGCGAAATAGTGGGTATGGGCAAGGAGTTCAACAAAAAGAACGCGGAGAAGCTTGCCGCCGAAAAAGCCTGCGAAGCGCTGGCTATATAAAATCATTTCTTTTAAAGACGTTGTTAATAAAGCTTCTGCGGTGGCGGAGGCTGGTGGTTCTTTGTTCTTTGGTAGTAAACCAGGTTTTTCTTAATGGCTATAATTAGCTGGTAATCGTCCCATTCTTTGATGTCCTGGTATGACGGACGATAAAAATCCATAAATTTTGAGATCTCATCATCCGGAAGTTTAGTTACCCGTTTTACCAGATCTTTGGTATAACATTTATCCACCTCGTTGGCTTCCAGTTCATTTTTAGAAAAAGCTGCAAAACGCCTTGCCTCGGCCGGAGATTTACCAAATAAGTTATATAAGCCGGTTATGGGCGAGTTGACGAATTGCCAGAAAGGAAGCGACTTGCCGTCATTGAATACGCCGTCGCTTTTATATTGCTTCATCACATCTTTTAGTTCCTGTTTTTCGGTCTTCCCCTTAACGGTAACCGGCGCAAGTTCCCTCACTGCATCCATATAAATGGTGATATCGTTCCGGTCGACTATTACAATCTTTTCAGGTGCATAACCTTTTTTAGTGACCAATAGTGTATCGCCGGGAGAGGCTGTAATGCTGAACATTCCCAGATCATCACTCATCATGATCACCTGGTTCTTAAGATCTTTAATAAGTGCTTCTGAAACTCTTCCGTCGGAACTTCTGCGGAATATGATGCCTTTTATAGTTTCTTGCGCAAAAGCCGAATTAAACAAACCTGATAAGGCTATAACAAGCATTAATATTTTAAGGCGCAAACGCATATAATTTACAAAGCTAACCATTACCTGTGGGTTAAATTGTAAAAAGATGTTAAAGTTGGAGATTAGAGACTGGAGATCAGAGATTAGGAATGACATATTTTAATTTTTTTTAACCAATCTCTAACCTCTAATCTCTAATCTCTAAAAACACTATCTTTGCGCATGTTAAAATCCATGACAGGATACGGGATCTCCGTTTTTGACTCAGGTAATATTAAATATACCGTTGAGATCAAATCCCTGAATAGTAAATTTCTCGAGCTTTCGCTGCGCATCCCTAAGTCTTTTTCTGAAAAGGAATTTCAGTTGCGTAATGAATGTAATAAGCAAATAGAGCGCGGAAAGGTAAACTTATCGATCAACGTTGAGCAGGCCGAAGCTACTGAAAAAGCTGCCGGTATAGATAAGGAGCTCCTTAAACATTACTATAACCAGTTAAAAGCGGTTAGTGATGAACTGGGTGAGCCAACAGGCAACTTATTGCAATTGGCGCTTACACTTCCCGAGGTTGTGAAATACGAGGAAGAAACCGTATCAGAGGAGGAGTGGAAGATAGTAGAGAAAACCTTTCAGCAGGCTTTGGCAGCATTTCAGAAATTCAGGGCGGATGAAGGCAATGTGCTGGAACAGGACATAAAGCTGCGAATAGGCATTATCCTGAAAAACCTGGAGCTGGTGGAAATAGAAGAGCCTAAACGTGTTCCGCTGATCCGTGAAAGGCTGAACCAGTTTTTAGAGGAAGCAGTAGGACGTGAAAATGTAGACCAGAACCGCTTTGAACAGGAACTGATCTATTATATCGATAAGCTGGATATTACGGAAGAGAAGATCCGCTTAAAAAGCCACTGCGACTATTTCCTGGAGACACTGAAAAATGCCGACGCCAATGGCAAGAAGCTGGGCTTTATATCGCAGGAAATAGGCCGCGAGATCAATACACTGGGCTCGAAAGCCAATGATGCCAACATACAGAAGCTGGTGGTAGGCATGAAAGAAGAATTGGAAAAGATAAAGGAACAACTACTTAATGTATTATAGTTCATTCGCTCATTGGTTCATTAGTTGATTAGTATATCGGCATGAAACCAATGAACAACTGAACAAGTGAACCAATGAACTAATGCCAGAAGGACAACTCATTATATTTTCGGCGCCGTCGGGAGCAGGTAAGACCACTATTGTACAGCACCTGCTTAAAAAAATACCTGGACTTGAATTTTCTATTTCGGCTACTACGCGCAAACCGCGCGGCGACGAACAAGATGGCAAGGATTATTACTTCATTAGTAAACAGGAGTTTTTGCACCGAATAGCCAAAAAGCAATTTGTTGAATTTGAGGAAGTGTACAGCGGTACGTTTTATGGTACGCTGCGGTCGGAGATAGAACGGATATGGAATGATGGCAAAACGGTGATATTTGATATTGATGTGGAAGGCGGCCTGCACCTGAAACGGAAATATGACAAACAGGCACTGGCTATCTTTGTACAGCCGCCATCTTTGGAAGTTTTGAAACAGCGCTTAGCTGGCAGGGGAACCGATAGTCACGACAAACTGAAAGAACGCTTTGAAAAAGCAGAAAAAGAATTGAATTACGCTCCGCAATTTGATATTATCTTAAAAAATCACGATCTTCAAACAGCATGTGCGGAAGCTGAAGGATTAGTGTCGAATTTTCTCAAAAATTGATTAAGTCCATAGTTGGTGACTCACCCGGGTCATGAAAGGGGTTCTATAGACTTAGGCAACACACTATTGATCTATGAACCATTAACCATAAACTGATGAAAATAGGTTTACTTTTCGGGTCATTCAATCCCATCCATACAGGTCATTTAATTATCGCCAACTATATGGCAAACTACACCGAACTTGAAAAAGTATGGCTTGTGGTTTCGCCTCAAAACCCTTTGAAAAAATATGGCGACCTGATCAATACTTATGACAGGCTTGAAATGGCCAAGCTGGCTACAGATAACTCCAGCCGCATTGCGGTAAGTGATGTGGAGTTGAGATTACCACAACCTTCATATACCATTGACACGCTGATGCACCTGAAGGAAAAATATCCCGAGCACGAGTTTGCGATTATTATGGGATCAGACAATCTCGGGACACTCCATAAATGGAAAAACTATAAGCTCATCCTGCGCGATTACAAGATATATGTTTACCCGCGGCCGGGTTATGAAAATGCCGAATTTGCCTCACACCCGTCAGTTACCATAACCATGACACCTTTAATGGAACTATCGGCCACCTTTATCCGCAAATCATTGGCAGAAAAGAAGAATGTACAGTTTTTTGTTCCTGATCCGGTGCTTGAGTTTATAGAAAGCAAGAACTTATATGGCAACGGATAATCCCTGATAGGCTGTAACAGTTATAACTTTCATTGGTCAAATTACGTAGAATTAACACTTCTCAAAAATTGACCAATTATGCAGCTTTCAAAGGAAAAATTGCAGCACTTTGTAAATAACATCCCAGAAAAGATCGATGTGCTCGAACTGATAGATAAAATATTGCTGATGGCTAAGATAGAACAGGCAAATGAAGAAGCCATCAATATATATGTGCCGCAGGATGAAC
Source organism: Mucilaginibacter sp. (assembly GCA_051960695.1). Lineage (GTDB taxonomy): Bacteria > Bacteroidota > Bacteroidia > Sphingobacteriales > Sphingobacteriaceae > Mucilaginibacter. The sequence goes on from JBQCEA010000157.1 coordinate 3,489, forward strand.
TAGAAAAAGAAATGGACCTGTGGGGATAAGCTTAAAGCTTAATGCCGAAAGTCCAAAGCTTTTCCCTTATCATATAAAATGCTTTCTGCTTTAGTCTTTCAGCTTTCTGCTAATAACGGTATTTTTGCCTCGTGAGCGAAAAAACCATCCTAAAATTACACCTGCCTACCGACCCGCTTTGGGTTAAAAATGTTGTAGAAAGTAATATCGAAGAGATACTGACCGACCATGCTTTTTGTGAACAAAAGGCAGCCAGCAATGCCATTACGCTGATCGTACAAAACCCCGGATTATCTGACTTAGTGCAGGAAATGGCCGCATTGGTTCAGGAGGAGATGGACCACTTTAAACGTGTACACGATATCATACTAGAACGCGGTTATGTGCTTGGCCGCGAACGTAAGGATGACTATGTGAATGAATTGCGAAAATTTGTTTCGCCAGGTGGTGCCCGTGAAAGCCAATTGCTCGATCGCTTGTTACTTTCCGCTATGATAGAAGCACGCAGCTGCGAGCGTTTTAAGGTAATGTCGGAAAATATTGGTGACGAACAATTATCAGCATTTTATCATGAGCTGATGGTCAGCGAGGCTACACATTATACCACCTTTATCCGGCTGGCCAAAAAATATTGCGGTAATTTGGATGTAGACAAACGCTGGAAGGAATTTTTAGAATACGAAGCCCAGGTTATTCAGAACTACGGCAAAAGCGAAACAATACACGGGTAGAGGCACAATATTTGAAAATGACGTGTAAAGACACAATACTTTGTGTCTTTGAAAAATACCTAATGTCTCTCAATGAAAATCCCTCGATATGCTTAAGACGCAAGGTATTGTGTCTCTACAGGATGCCTACTACATTTCTTAAATAATTGTCCAGCATGGCGATACTCACCACATCATTTAGATAGCCTATATGCATATCCGGACGCACAATAATGGCTTTTTGCTGGTGCGGGTCTGTTTCAAACGTTTCAAAAACAGCGAGGTTCTTACCTGATGGCGGCAGGTAGAAGAAATTTAATTGTCCCCGGTAACTGTTAGTTATCCATTTGGCGATGTTGAACAGGAACATTTCATCAAAACG
>JBQCEA010000158.1:0-2624 GCA_051960695.1 Mucilaginibacter sp.
GGCCTTGGCAACAAAAACAACCTGCTTATTGTCGGCCTTGTACGAAACGAAAGCTACCAGCAGGAGAAAGACCAGCTTCCAACAGCGGCGGTACTGCTTCTGCTTACTTTACTGATCATTATTATCGTTTGCCTGCCCTGGATAAAGCTCTATAACATGGGCAACAAGGATAAACTAACCGCAAAAGATGCTATTGAAAGCATGCTGGTTTCTATGGTACTTATGTCGTTACTATTTTTTACGTTTTTTAAATATGGCCCGATAGTAAAGAAAGACAATGACAAAGTATCAAGGGATTCACTGGCATCCCGCATCTCAAACGCTTTTGAAAAAGAGCTTAACCTGGCCTATGGTTTATTAAATAGCTGCGACTCGTTATACACACAATCAAAATCGTATCCCCAACCGCAATTTGCTAATGATAGCAATAAATGGAAAAGATACCCCGAGTATTATAATATCCTGAACAAGTATAAAGAGAAAGCTTCCATAAACCAGGTTTACTGGGCAGACTCGAATGGCATCGTAAAAGACTATCTTACACAAAATTCGCCTATACCTGACAGCAGCGACGTAAGCAACCGCAACTATTTTAAAAAGATCGTTAACTATCAGCCTAATCATATACAGCAGCCCCAATTCTATATTGATCAGGTGGTGTCACGAACAAGCAACACCTTTACCTCTATAATAGCCAAAAGCAGTTCAAAAAAAGCCCTTCCGGCTGTTATGTTATCCTTTACTGCCAAAAGTCTGGATAGCGTTGTTACGCCAGATGGTTATTTATATGCCGTAATTGACGATAAGGGTAATGTACTTTATCACTCGTTAGCTAACCACAACTTAAATGAGAACCTGATACAGGAATTTGGCGAAAAAAGTGAAATACTAGCAGCCATTGAGGCAAAAACAGATGGCGATTTTACCACAGAATATCTTGGCAGACAGTTCAATCTAAAAATACAGCCGTTCAGGTACTTGCCCTATTTTATCGTTGTATTTGAGGATAAAGAATATAACGACACCCGCGATACTGAAGCTTATTTTTTTACCTTCTCCATGTTGCTTTGCCTGCTTGTTTTCCTGATAGTGGTATTTGGTATCGTTTTCTTTGCCTCCGCTAAGCGCTCATTATTTAAAAAACAGCTTTATGATACTTCATGGATAGGACCTAAAATGCCATCGCATCACGTATATAACCTTACAACCATAGGCAATCTTACCTTAATATTTACGATGGTGGGCTATTTCTTTTTTTGCTCGTTCCTGCTGTACCTGTATATACTTCTCATCTCCATCATTTATTCATCTATTCTTTTGAATGGGCTTTTTGCCCGTAAATACAAAAAAAGCGACCGTTATCTTAACAGATTCAAAAAAATAGCTTTAAACTGGCTGTTGGTTTTTGGCCTGTTTATCGATATACTGGCGTGTGTTACAATAGGCTGGTCGTGGCATCTACTTTGGCTGTTTTTATATGAGGTTATATGCGCCTTGCTTTTCATCTGTTTTTATAATCATGGCGATGAAATATTAGATCAAACATATCACCTGCTTAAATTCATTGGCAAGTTTATCGTTAGGATTTTTAACATTGTATTTAAACCGCATAGGAGAAATGCACCGATATATATTCCCTGGACCTACACGCACAGCTTCGCTCTAATGGCAGTTACCCGGCTTATCATCATCGCTGGCATACCTGTAGCCTTCTTCTTTATCTTCTCCTATAATTATGAACAAAATTTAGATGCACGGTACAAACAGCTGCTTTTTGCCCGGGCGTTGAGCAGCAAGATCGGCCACCTGGCCAATGAGGGTAAAAATGAGATACACCTGCTGGATAGTAAAAGCAACTATTCGCCTGGAATATATACTGACAGCCACTTTATAAACCGCATACATGGCCCTACCGGCAAAAGCCCTGATACCATATATAAGTCAGAAGAACTTGTTACAGCAAAAATATTAAGTGCGTTCAGACTGCATCTTAACAGTGTTGAGATCAGGAACAATGATATGAACATGGCTTCGGCAGGCACAGAAGCATACTTCAATTACCCAATGTACCGGATCTTTTTGCCCTGGCTCTCAACCCAAACCTCTTACCATTTAAGCGGGACCGACAAATATTTACGTTTAAGCTCCGCCGACCTGAGTTATTCTTATCCTGCAGGGTACTTATTTGTTGTTTTTATATTTGCTATAATCATTTTCTTCTACCTTATTCATACCATCATACGAAAATTATTTGCACTGAACCTGCCCTTGAATGATTGCTGGCAAAATATGGATAACATGCTGATAGAAGACAGCGTGCTGAACAGTTTACTGTTTATTGTCGGCTCGCCAGGTTCAGGCAAGCTTGGCAAGCTAAAGGAAAAGATCACCACGGGCAGGCTCTATGGCCGCAACAATGTTAAACTGACGCTTGGGGATGGCATAGCTAAAGGCAATGTGTTTATTGCCGACATGATACTGATCCCTACCGGTGAAAATGTTGACGACCCCGATTGGAAACGGTGCAGGAAGGATGCATTAAAAGATCACGAACTGGTAATTATTAACCATTTCGAATACAACGTAAAAGACATCAATACCAATCGTATCAAACTTGACTTTCT
>JBQCEA010000159.1:0-2135 GCA_051960695.1 Mucilaginibacter sp.
GGTAAGTATTTGATGTAGTATTGTAATCGGCAGGCAGATGGATCCATAGCGTCCTGTCTTCTTTCATCACTTTTGATTTGATCAGGATGGCCTTTTCATTTCGACCGGGAAGCGAATCCAGCTGTGCTTTAGCGATGTGCGGAACAGCAGAAAGTATAATTAGCAATAAACATACGGGGTAAAATTTGCGGAGGAATGCAGCCTTGTTTTTCATTCTATAAAGTTAAGAACATCAGGGAAAAAGGCGAATCCACCCGGCAGCTATCTTATTTCCTGGCAAAGCTCTATCAAAACTCCGTTGGCGCTTTTGGGATGTACAAAACAAACCAGCTTATTATCCGCACCTTGTTTTGGTTTTTCATTCAATAAGGTAAAACCGTCTGCTTTAAGTCTTTGCATTTCGACTTCGATATCCTCTACATCAAAAGCGATGTGATGGATACCTTCGCCCCGTTTCTCAATAAACTTAGCGATCGCACTATCACCGGTTGTTGCCTCAAGTAATTCGATCTTATTTGGCCCTGATTGCAGAAATGACGTCTTTACTCCTTCAGACTCAACATCCTCAACCTTATAGATCGCCGTATTTAATAGCTTTTCATATATTTTACCAGCTATGGCAATATCCTTTACAGCAATACCGATATGCTCGATCTTTTTCATAACCAAATATGCAAATAATTACGCTGGCCTGATTATTTACCCTTGTTTTGAACGATTATAAATAAAAAGTTTGCTTATCTTTGTACTGTTTAATATACGAGCGAAATGAATCTTCCAATATACCTGGATAATAATGCTACTACCCCCATGGACCCACGGGTACTTGAAGCTATGATCCCTTATTTTACACAGAAATTCGGGAATGCTGCAAGCCGTAACCATGCATTTGGGTGGGTAGCTGAAGAAGCTGTTGACTATGCCCGCGAACAAGTTGCAAAACTGATCGGTGCAAGCGAAAAAGAGATCATATTTACATCAGGCGCTACTGAAGCCGATAACCTGGCTATCAAGGGCGTTTTCGAGATGTATAAAGATAAAGGCAATCATATTATAACCGTGGTTACCGAACACAAGGCTGTATTGGATACCTGCAAACACGTTGAAAAACTGGGCGGCAGGGTTACTTATTTGCCGGTTAAAGAAGATGGGTTGATAGACCTGAAAGAACTGGAAGCCAATATGACCAATGAAACTATCTTGGTTTCGGTGATGTATGGCAACAACGAGATCGGTGTTATCCAGCCTGTAAAAGAAATTTCAGCAATTGCCCATAAATATGGCGCATTGTTCATGACAGATGCTACACAAGCAGTTGGTAAAATACCTGTTGATGTAAATGCTGACGGTATAGACCTGCTTGCATGCTCGGCACATAAAATATATGGTCCAAAAGGTGTTGGTGCATTATATGTGCGCCGTAAAGGGCCAAGAGTAAAAGTTACAGCCCAGATGGACGGCGGCGGCCATGAACGTGGCATGCGTTCAGGTACATTGAACGTTCCGGGTATTGTTGGTTTTGGTAAAGCCTGCGAATTATGTATGCAGGAAATGGAAAGCGAAGCCAAACGTTTATCAGCATTGCGCGATAAACTGCAATCTTCGCTGCTTGAACTGGAAGAAAGCTATGTAAATGGCAACCAGGAACATCGCTTGCCGCATGTAGCCAACATCTCTTTCAAATACGTAGAAGGTGAAGGTTTAATGATGGCAATGAAGGATCTGGCAGTATCTTCAGGCTCGGCTTGTACTTCTGCATCGCTTGAACCATCCTATGTATTAAAAAGTTTAGGCTTATCAGATGATTTGGCACACTCTTCGATACGTTATGGTTTAGGAAGGTTTACTACCGAAGAAGATGTTGATTACGCTATCGATGTTACTAAAAAAGCAGTAACCCACCTGCGCGAACTGTCACCGCTTTGGGAAATGTTCAAAGAAGGACTTGACCTGAGCAAAATAGAGTGGGCAGAACATTAATAATTTCGAATGTCGGTCCGAGGGACTCCTTTGGAGATTTTCGATTTCGGATTTTGGCTTAATTACAATGATTGGATTTAGAGTTTAACAGACTCAAAACTTATAACTCAAGACTTAATACTTAAAGAAATGGCTTATTCAGATAAAGTAATTGA
>JBQCEA010000160.1:0-15162 GCA_051960695.1 Mucilaginibacter sp.
CCTGGCTGATGCGTTGGAAGGTTATGAGCACGCCGGTGCTGATCAGCAAAAACATCTTTTAGACCTTTCAAACCGTTTACAAAATCGTACACAAAAGGTACGGCGACTATTTGCCTGGGGAGCAATATCGGCTGCGGCATCGGTTATATTGGTCATTGGTATAGGGATATGGTTTTTTAGCCGGAATAACAAACCTCAAAACCAACCACCGCAGGTAGCACTGGCAGTGCCTGTAACTAAGAAATCACCGGATACCATCAGGCAGGGTAAACCAGCAAAACCGGGCACAATTCGATCTAACACACCGAATGCGATTGCAAAAACCAATGTTGTTAAACACACGGTGCATCGATCAGTCGTTAATAAGGCAGAATATGATGCAAATTCATTCCATGTGCCTGCACCAAGTGCCGAAACTTCACCAGTGCTTGTATTCAAAAAATTTAAAGACAGCACACCTGTAAACGAAATGGCTGTTGATGGCTCCAAAGCCAGTAAAAAAGACAGTGTTGCTCACGATGTATTAAAAAACACTGCGCCTTATGCGGCTAATAGCGCCGCCAATGCAAAAACGGCTGCCCGTAAGAAAAAAGTTGTCAACCCGGATACAATATTACAGGCTCATGTAGATGGGGTTTCTGTTGAGCCATCAAACGTTACAGGTGTAGTAACGGGACGGGATGACGGAATGCCTATAACTGGTGCCATTGTGAAAATAACCGGCTCAGGCTTTGGGGCAGTAACAGATGCAAACGGCAGGTTTGCTTTACGCAATGTGCCCCAGAACGCTACGCTTGCCGTGGGTTATATTGGCTATAAATCAAAAAAGGTAAGAGTTAAGCGGGGCGATTCATTAACTATTTCGCTTGAGCCCGCCAGCACAGCTCTGGCTGAGGTTGTAGTTGCAAAACCGAATAATGAGGATAATCCGGACAAGATCACAACACCCGCACCCGTAAAAGGCTGGGACGATTTTGATAGTTATCTGAAAGAAAACTCAAAGTCACCCGATGGGCAAACAGGCAAGGTTAAGCTCTCTTTTATGGTTAATCCTGACGGCAGCCTGGCCAACTTCAAAGTCACCAAAAGCCTGAACGCAACTGATGATCAAAAAGCTATAGATCTGATCAAAAACGGCCCGGCATGGTCAGGCGGACGCGACAATAAACCCCACGTAATAAAAGTAACCGTTAAGTTCGATTAAACTTAAGCCTGGCATTCTTCCTACCCTCTTACTTTGTCTTCTTATCTGCAAAAGCAAATACTTTTTGCATTAGCGGTGTAGACCGTGCTGATATATTCTGACGAATATTCAATTCTTCTTTCGTGATCTCCACAAATAAACCGTCGATAGTTTTTTGCGTTGCATAATCTGCAATGTCAGGGTTGATATGCTTTACAAAAGGCAGCTTATTGTATTCTCCGGCTGCTGTGCCATAGTATTTGGTGGCACCTACTTTGTTTAAGCTAGCTTGTATGGTTGGTTTAAATTTGGCTGCTAGCTGTGCACTTGTTGTTCTTTTGAAATATTGTGTAGCCGCATCTTTTGGCCCAAGCAAAATGCCCTTCACATCATTCAGGGTCATCTTTTTAATGGCATCAATAAATATGGGTTCAGCGTCTTTTGCGGCATTTTCTGCAGCGCGGTTCAGCGACAGGATTACATTATCGCAAAGTTTGTTCATGCCCATTCCGCGCAAAACCTGTTCAGCTTTTTTAGCTTCCGGTGGAAATAATATCTTCACTTCTGCATTGCCAAAGAAACCATTAAGGGCCGAAAGCCTATCGGCGCTTTTCTTGGGACCCTGCTGCAACGCTTCCTTAAGGGCATTGCCCATATCGAGTGTAGAAGGGATAATTTGTGGGTGTGAAGCAATATTTTTTGCAGGCTTGTACACATGGAATCCCAGCAATGAAACGGACAGGGCTAAAACGGGGATCAAAAACAATCTTTTCATGGACGAAAACTAACACTTTTCAGTCATTCGGCAAAACCTTTTCAGATTAGGTTGTTTAATATCATACTCATAAATTTATTCCTGTAAACCTAAAAACATATTTATGAAAATCCTTTACACACTCAGTTTACTGGCCATGACAGTACTCGGAACATCAGTAAGTAAGCAAGGAACCTTAACGGTAACCAGCACCAGTTTTTCAAACAATGGTAATATACCGAAAAAGTATACCTGCCAGGGCGAACAAGTTAGCCCGCCATTGAAAATAACCGGAATTCCCAGCGGTGCTAAAACATTGGCATTGATCCTTCATGATCCGGATGCTGAGATGCCGGGTGGCTTTACCCATTGGGTAGTATGGAATATCCCTGCCAACGGAAATATGCCGGAGAACTTCAAAGGCGCCGATCAGGGTTGGAATGGAGCAAAGAAAACCGGATATATTGGTATGTGCCCGCCAACCGGCGTACATCATTATCATTTTATGGTTTACGCGCTCGACACCCGCTTAACGCTTGACAAGAACACCGACAAAGCCGGACTGGAGAAAGCAATGACCGGACATATCCTGGGCAAGGGTGAACTGGTCGGTCTATACGAAAAGTCCAAATAACAGTTGCGCTTTAGCCAATAACTCTTATTAAGGCAAATACCCCGGCAGCTATTATTGCCGAGATAGGGATGGTTATGATCCATGCCCAGATAATGTTTATCGTTAAGCCCCAGCGTACAGCAGATAAGCGTTTGGTAAGACCAACACCAATAATAGAACCTGTAATAGTATGCGTAGTAGAAACAGGTATACCGAAATACTCAGTAAAAAACAGGGTTATGGCACCGGCAGTTTCTGCGCTCACACCCTCTAATGGTGTGATCTTGGTGATACGCGACCCCATCGTTTTTACGATCTTCCATCCGCCTGAAAGTGTTCCTAAAGCGATGGCAGAGTAACAAGCCAGCGGTATCCATTCGGGCATGGGGCTGCCTGAACCTATAACCTTTGCTGCGATAAGCGAAACATAAATGATACCCATTACCTTTTGCGCGTCGTTACCACCATGGGCAAAGCTTAATGCTGCTGATGATACCAATTGCAGCCTTTTAAACCACTTTTCGGCAGTTGAAGGCCGGGCGTTTTTGCTTAGGTGCAAAACAATGATCGTTACGATATACGCTATTACCAAGCCCATAAATGGCGCCAGTACGATATAAGCGATGATCTTAATGATATAGCCCATATTTACTGCACTAACAGCTCCTGACCCCATGTATAGCGCATTTGTAATACCAGCGCCTGCAAAACCGCCAATGAGTGTATGCGATGAACTTGAAGGTATACCAAACCACCAGGTGATCAAATTCCAGCTAATGGCCGCAATCAGCCCTGCAAGAACAACTTGTAAAGTGACAAAATGCTGAACAACTATTTTTGATACTGTGTTAGCTACCCTATGGTCCTTTACAAAAAAGAAAACCAGGAAGTTGAACGCAGCAGCCCAAAGCACCGCCTGGAATGGTGACAACACTTTAGTAGAGACTATTGTAGCTACGGAATTAGCAGCATCGTGAAAGCCGTTGGTATAATCGAATAATAACGCCAGGCAGATGACAATTACGAGTGAACTGGTTACCATTTATCGTGATCAGGCGTTTTTAACTAAAATTGATTCCATAACGTTAGCTGCATCCTCGCAACGGTCGGTAGCCGTTTCAAGTGCTGCCAAAATCTCTTTATATTTTATCAGGCGTATTGCATCAGTTTCATACAGGAACAGGTCGGCAACAGCGCGGTCAAATACATAGTCGGCCTGGTTCTCTACGCTGTTTATCCTGATGCATGAATCAGCGATATTGCGCACATTTCGCAAATCTTTTAATTCCCTTACAGCTTTCTCCAGGTCCTGGCTTGCCTGCAATATCAGTTCGCACAGTTTTATGATGTGCTCGTTCAGGTCATCTATCCTGTACAGCAGCATACGGTTTGCTGCACCCTGTATATAGTCGGCTACATCGTCAATAGCTGTTGCCAGCGCATGTATATCTTCGCGGTCAAAAGGTGTAATAAAGTTTTTACCCAGCTCAAGATATATCTGGTGAGTTATTTCGTCGCCTTTGTTTTCCAGCTTGTCAATCTGTTTATACAGGTCTTCGCGTGTTGGAACATTAGGCGAATTTACCGCATCAACCAATGAATTAGACATGGCTACCACATTGCTCGACGCCTGCTCGAAAAGAGGAAAGAAGATTTTTTTGTCTTTAGGGACAAAATACTGGAAAATACTATTTAGTGACATTGTTAAATATATTTTGGGGCAGATGTATTACCAAGTGTTCGTGTTAAATTTTTGCAAAGCTAATATTTACAATGTTAAGATAATGTTAACTATTCAAAATGGGTATTGCAGGAAATGGCAATGCCTGTTTTGCCTTCTGCAAAGTAAACCCAAAAGTCGAGCCAAGACCATCAGTGCTGCGTACATTAATGGTTTGCTGATGTGCTTCTATAATATGTTTAACTATAGCCAGGCCAAGTCCCGAGCCGCCGATCTGCCTTGAACGACTGGTATCTGTGCGGAAAAAACGTTCGAATAAACGCGGCAGATATTTTTCCTCGATGCCTATCCCGTCATCTGTAACTTCAACTAAGACCTGGTCATGCAGTTCAAACAGGCTAACCGCAGTACTGCCATCCTCTTTGCCGTATTTGAAAGAATTATCTATCAAATTCACCAATACCTGGCGTATCTTTTCCCTGTCGGCATTCACCATTATACCTTCATCATATTTTTGTTTGAAGATCAATTTGATCCGATGCTCTTTAGCTTTTAACTCAAGCGATTCAAAAACCTCTTTGATCAGGTCGTTGATCTTGAACTTAGAATAATTGATCGGCATTTCACCTGTTTCCAGCTTGGATATCTCATCCAGATCTTTGACGAGATAACTCAAACGATCGACATTTTTGGATGCTTTCTCAAGAAACTGGCGGGCCATATCGGTATCTTCGAATTCATCCTCCATAATAGCGTCGATATAACCTTGTATAGCAAACAAAGGTGTCTTGAACTCGTGAGAAATGTTCGATAAAAAATCCCTTCTGAATTTTTCCTGTTTGCGCAGATCATCTATCTCACTCTTTTTTTGCCTTGCCCACTCTTTTACCTCATGCTCTACATCATTTATCGGATCCGCACTTACATGCTCACCTAAAGCATCGCGTAAGTCGCGGCCAAGCTTTAAATTATGGATCAATTTATAAATGAGTTTGATCTTTGAATAGATATATTTTTCAAGCAGGATGTAAAAAGTAACAAAACTTATGATGAGCGTTATACCAAAAGTAACACTCATATCATACCAGTTATGCTTGAAATAATAATTGACAGCCGAAACAGTAATAGCCACTGCAGCTGCATTAATAAATACCAGTACGCGTAACTTCATAAAGTAAAGTTACGATTTGTACGCGATTAGGTATCAGTGCGAAGACTTAGCTAAGGTTAAGTTAATATTATGAAATTGTAAGCAGATGCTGTGTTGCGATAAGAAAAGGCATGGTGTCGACATGAGGTACTTGAAGCGTGTGTAATGGCCTTTGCCCTCATGTTTCGAGGGCCTCAACATGACCCCTTTTTGTGATCCTATTTCGATGTTGTTACATCAATATCTATTTTGACATCGTTTGACATAACCATGCTTTTGCTTCCCACGCCGTAGTCCGTGCGCTTAATTTGCAGATTACCTTTAAACGATGCTGAATTCCCGGCTTCTACATAAGTAAATGGCATCTCTACCGTCCTGGTTACATTTTTAATGGTGAGATCAAAGGTACCTGTATAGTTGCTGCCACCTTTATGTTTGAAAGATACCGACTTCATGGTTATCTGCGGATACTTGGTTACATCAAAATAACTGTCGCTTTTCAGATGGTCATTCCGGGTGCCATTATCAGTATCTATTGTATTGGTTTCCACAGAAGCCTCGATCTTGCTTTCCTGCAAATTAGCCGGATCAAACCTGATGTCGCCCTTTAAACCTGCAAAAGTGCCATCGATAGTAATACCCAGGTTCTTGATATGAAAGATAACCGATGATTTGGATATAGGTTGCTGTTTAACTTGTGAAAATACGCTGCCGGTAAAAAGTACAAGTAGCAGCAGGGGGAATAATTTCTTCATATTAAAGTATAGCGTGCAAAAATAAGACTATAAATTAAACTAATTATTACATCAGTAACTGAAATGATACCAAATTCGTTACCTGAAATGATCAGTGAGATGTCAGAAAGACGAATTTGCGGATCACAGCAATCTTTCAATGATATCATCAGCAGATAGGCCTTCTGCTTCTGCATGGTAACTGCGTATAATGCGGTGCCTTAATACAGGTTTGGCAACTGCGCGCACATCTTCAATATCAGGCGAGTATTTGCCACTGATAACAGCGTGACATTTAGCGCCTAATATCAAAAATTGCGATGCCCGCGGGCCTGCGCCCCAATTCAATAAACGCTTTACATCCGAGGTAGCAAGGTCGCTGTTTGGCCGTGTTTTGGATACCAGCTTAACCGCATATTCCAGCACATTATCGGTAACCGGGATATTGCGTACCAAATGCTGGAAATAAATGATCTGCTCGGCATTCAATATTTTCTTTACCTCAGGTTCAAGGGTGCTTGTGGTGCTTTTTACTATCTGCAATTCTTCGCTTACGGATGGATAATCCAGCGATACATTGAACATAAAGCGGTCGAGCTGTGCTTCTGGCAACGGATAAGTACCTTCCTGCTCAATAGGGTTTTGAGTTGCCAGCACAAAGAATGGCTGTGCCAGTTTATGCGTAACACCGGCAACGGTAACTGCTTTTTCCTGCATGGCCTCAAGCAAGGCAGCCTGCGTTTTGGGTGGCGTACGGTTGATCTCGTCGGCCAGGATGATATTAGAAAAAACCGGACCAGCGATAAACTTAAAATTTCTGTCTTCACCTAATATTTCAGAACCGATGATGTCTGATGGCATTAGGTCAGGCGTAAACTGAATGCGGTTAAAATCCAGGTCGAGTACACGGGCAACAGTTTGCACCAATAATGTTTTGGCTAAGCCGGGTACCCCTACCAGCAAGCAATGCCCATTGCTGAATATCGAGATCAGTACCGAGCGTATCACCTCGTCCTGTCCTACAATAACATGCTTTATCTCAGCAACGATCTGCTTATAGGCGTCCTTTAATGCATCGGCAGCTTCAACATCGGTGCGGTGTTGCATGGTTCTAAGGCTAACGGTTAATTTGCAACAGTGACCGGCGAATCGTTATTCCAGCCCTTCAGACCGGGGCATGTCATATACTCAGGGTCTATCCTGATATAAGTTTCCTTCCGCCTCTTTTCAAACCACTCGCTCACTGTGCGGTTAAGCTTATCCTGCATAGCTACTTCTTTTATTTTCGGGAAATCCTGCTTCAGATTAGCTTTATGTGCAGGCGTTTCTGATTTTAACCAGAATATTCTATACGTTTTTTTACCTGCCTGGTCAGTATATAATTTTGGCTGAGATACTTCACCCACCTTCATTGTATCAACTGTTAAGGCTATCTGCGGATCAAGCTTATCGGTAGGAATAAAAGTAGTACGCGTTTCAACATTCTGATCATTGAGCATCATACCGCCATTGTACTTGGTTTCCTTATCGTCAGAATAATAAGAAGCTACAGCAGAAAAGTCGGTATTCTTGTTTTTAACCAGCAGATTATAAGCACTGTCGGCCCGGAGTTTAGCCCTGTCCAGGCTGGCCTGCGTGGTTACCGGCATTATGAGTATGTGACGTACATGCACCTGCTCGTCGCGGCGTTCGATAACCTGCAAAAAATGGAAACCATATTCCGTTTCAAAAACAGGTGATATTTCTCCTGCTTTAAGCTTGAATGCCCAGGCAGCAAATTCTTTTACAAAGGTACTTCGGTCGGCAAAACCCAGGTCACCGCCTTCTTCGGCCGAACCTGTATCATTTGAATACAAACGGGCCAGCGTGCCAAAGTCTTCACCTTTTTTCACACGGGCCAGCAGGTCTTCGGCCTTTTGCCGGTATTGTTCTTTTTCGTCCTTATTTAGCTTTGGTTGAAATACTATTTCGCCTACTTCAACTTCCTTGTTAAATGTAGGCAGACTGTCTTTTGGTATTTTGTTAAAATAATGTTCCACATCCAAAGGGGTTACATTAACCTTCTCAGTGATCTTCTGGCGCATTTTATTGGCAATCAGGCTCTCCTTAATATCTGGCCTTATCTCGTCCTTGTATTGAATAACCGAACGCCCAAGGAATTGCTCAAGCCTGTCCTGACCTCCTGCCCTGGCTATTGAAGCACGCATTTTACGGTCAACCTCATTGTCTACATCATCATCCGAAACCGTAATACTATCGATTACCGCACGCTGGTTCAGCAGCTTTTGGGTGATCAGGTTTTTCAGCATAATACACTTCAGATCAGGGTTTGCCGGATTACCGCTTGATAAATAAATAGCATATTGCAATTCAATATCCGACTGTAAAATGATGTTATTACCTACCACAGCTACTATCTTATCAAGTGTGCGTACCTGTGCCCTGGCCGATGTTATAATTAAAAATAGACTTAAAACTGCTATCCCGAACTTTCTCATGTATTTATGTATGCTGCAAAACATGCAAAGGTGCAAAATTAACTTTACTCTGCATATTAATTATTTTGTGCGAATATGCTGATAATGGCTCTAACAATTAACTATTTTTGGTTAAAATTTGTTAAAAGTGAGAGTTGAAGACGCCAATGCCTTTCGTTTTATATTTGAGGATGAACTTTACCTGCTTGAGCAGGATAAAAAGTATTATGCAAACGCCCTGATACCCAAACCCGAAATAAAAACGCCATCAATAGAATTTAATTATATGGGCGGCAACAAAAAGAACTTCCTCGTACTGGTAAATTATACTGCTCATGAGTTGATGCCTGATGAGCACCTGGCTGCGCTGGAAAGTGTATTGACCCGCAAGGGCTTGAGCAGGGATGAAATAGCTTTGCTCAACCTCGCTAAAAACATCAATGATAATCAAGTGATCCTTGAATATTTTAAACCAAAAACGCTGCTGGTACTGGGTAAAACAGCTATCCCCGCTGCTATGGATGAACCTTCATTTAACCAGATCACACAACAGCAAAATATTAATGTGCTGTATACTTTTGGTTTTGAGGAGATGATGGATAATGTGGCTAATAAACGCTCCTTCTGGGAACAGGTAAAGAATTTATAATATGCTTCCGAAATTAATATTTGCTACCAATAACCACCATAAGCTGGAAGAGGTTGAGGCTAAACTGAAAGGCCGTGTAGAGCTTTTAACATTGAGCGATATTGGCTGTCACGAGGAGATCGAAGAAACGGGCATTACTTTTAGTGATAACGCTTCCATTAAAAGTCATTTTATTTATGAGCGGTATAAACTCAACTGTTTTGGTGACGACAGCGGCCTGATGGTCGACAGTCTTAATGGCGCACCGGGCGTTTATTCAGCCCGTTATGCAGGTGAACATGGCAACCATGAGGCTAATATCAATAAGCTGTTAACCGAATTAGAACCCTTTGAAAACAGAAAAGCCCGGTTTGTTACCATCATCTCGTTGCTGTGGGACGGAGAAGAGCATTTTTTTGAAGGTATAGTTGAAGGCAGCATCCGCTACGAGCGTGCGGGTACCAGCGGGTTTGGATATGACCCTGTTTTTCAGCCGGATGGCTACGATATTACCTTTGCCGAAATGAGCCTTGATCAAAAAAACAAGCTGAGCCACCGCGCCAAAGCAGTTGAAAAGCTGGTCGACTTTTTAAATACCTACATTAAGGCGTAGGCTTAGCCACTGCTTTTTTAACAGACGTAGTATCCTTGCCTTTTTTGACTGTATCCGGCAATTTATTGGGCAATGCTTTTTGCGTACTGTCTGTAACTGCCTTTGCAGGCGGGGCAGCAACCGACCCGCCTTTAGCCGGGGCAGTTTCTTTTCTTTTTTTGGCACCAGTCGCTTTACCTTTCTCCTTTTTGGCAGGCGGTTTACCTTTTTCGTTCTTAGCAGGCACGTTTTTATTGAATACAGAGATAATAGCCTCCTTTGATACCGGCCGCTCTTTCGGCTTCCAGGTAAAGCCTTTTAGTATTTTATCGTCCTCGGTAAACTTTGCCAGCGGCCCGTAACGATGTTCAGGTTTACCCATAAAGATTAATGCCGTTACTTTTCCATCGCTAAAGTTGATACCAATGCGGCTGCTCAATGAACGCTGCATACCGCTGATCTTGCCAAGGCTATCCCTTGAGTAATAAATAGTTTCGGCATTACCATCCACAAACATTCGGTAAAGCTTGCCGTCCCTGAAAAAACCACGCATCTTTTTACCCGCAACCTGATTAAAATGAATAGAGTCTTTCTTCTCCACATTAACCACAAAGGCATTAGGATACAGGTCCATATTGTCCAGCTTTTTGTTCTTCATTTGCAGGTTAATGGTATCTGCTGTGAGCTGTGAGCCCTGTGTCCAGATAATGGGACTTACGTACAGCCGCATTGTCGAATCGCTGGTACTGTAAAACGCCGAGTCCGATTTGCCCTGCAAGTCCGACTTAAACAATTTTACATGATGAAAAGCACTTAATATCCGCACCCGCGAAGTATCGCTTAGCTCTATCTTCCGGTTCATGTATACCGAATCGGACGCTGTGGCTTTGGCTACTTTAGTTGTATCCGACTTAACCGGCTTTTTAGGATTTTCAGCTATCTGCGTTTTCACCGCCGCTTTTCCTTTTTTCTTTTTATCCGTGACTTCAGCCACCTCCTCTTTTGGTTTCGGTTTTCCGAAAAATCCGCGGTGCAAAAAGATAGTGTCTTTTGGCATTCTTGGAGGCTCAAGATCAATATGCTTAACCACTCCTTTGTATACAATAGAAGGCGGTTTTGCCGAAGTATCTTTAATATGCGACAAACGTATTTTTTCCTGCAATTCCTTTAGTTCCTTATAAGGCAATATCCTCGTTTCCAAAGTATCCGCCGTCATATAGATCGAGTCATGTTTTATTCTACCCGTATCCTTTTTTGCCAAAAGCGAATCAGGCTGTTTCTTCTTATTTGTTGTTGTATCGCGTTTAGTATCGGTCTCTTTCTTTGCTATCGGCAATTTATTGAGCACCATAGTATGCGGTGGCGGATTATTTTTCTTGTTATCAGGAGAGGCAACCTGCGTTTTATTGTCAGCCTGTTTAACAGACTCTTTATCTTTCTTTGTCTTTTTTCCTTTTGCACCAAGCGAATCATTTTTTGCCTTTACCGAATCGCTGTTAGTAGTATCCTTCTCTTCGGTCACCATAATGCCATAAGCATTTTTGGTCATCACAGTACGCTCATCCGATTTATAATAAGTGCCGAGGTCGCCTTTTAGCGTTATCTTCTGCTCGGTATCATTAAACGTAACATGGTCTATCGCCCGGCCATAACCTTTCTTCCGGTCGTAAAATAAGCTGTCACCATGAAGCGTCTTCGTTCCCTGCCTGTACTGGTTCTTTTTACCAAAAAATGCCTGCTCGGTTTGCGTGTTATAAAGACCGTTCTCGGTATAGAGCGTGTCGTTATCCTTGCCTTTCTTTTTGCCATAAATATTGGTCGGGCCATAGAAATAAGCAATACGCGAGCCTGTATTATACCTGAGCGTATCCGTTTTAATTATGGCATCCTCGGTAAGCAACACCACATCATAACGGAAATATGAATCGCGCGAATGGGCAAAGTAATAGCCGTTTTTGCTGGTGAGCGTATTCTGCTTGTTCACCAGTTTGCCGCCGCCGGTATAAGTACCAATGCGCGTAGCTGTATTATAGGTAAGATAATTGGTGGTAAGCGTGGCATCCTTGTCCACCATACGCACATTGTCTGTTAGGATGGCAATCTTAGTATTACCATTGTAATTAAGCTTATCCGAATAAATATGCATGGTGTCGCCCTGCGTGATCACCACATGGCCAAAGGCATCGAACGTATTTTCCTTTTGATGAAAGTAAGCGCTGTCTGACTGCAAGGTAGAAAAGTCCTGTTGGAATGTACCTTTGTAAACTTTCAGCACATCCACGCCATTGATCTTGACACCCTGGATACTTTCGGATTTTATTAAGTGAATAACCGACTTTTGTTGCGCCGTAACGGCAGATACAGCGATCAGCAATAAAAAGGTTAACAGATATTTAAACACGTGGCAAAATTAGTTTTTTGGATGGGGTTATTAAATTAATAATTTTGGTGATGCTGCCTGTTGAACGTTTTACCGGTTTTATCGAAAAAAATAAGCTTTTTGGGCGTGGCGATAAAATATTAGCTGCTGTTAGCGGCGGCATGGATTCCGTTCTTTTGGCCCATTTACTGCATGCGGCCGGTTACAACTTCGGCATAGCACACTGCAACTTTCAGTTGCGCGGCGCCGAAGCCGATGCCGATCAGCAATTTGTAAGCAGCCTGGCCCAACAGCTCGATGTCCCCTTTCATACCATCCAATTTGATACCAAAGCCTTTGCAGCCGGTAAAAAAATTTCCATCCAGATGGCGGCGAGGGAATTGCGGTACCAATGGTTCGCACAGATCCGTCAGCAGCAGGGCTACAATGTCATCGCGCTTGCGCATCACCAAAACGACGCCATCGAAACAATATTGCTTAACCTTACCCGTGGTACCGGCATTGCAGGTATGCATGGCATATTGCCTAAAAATGGCGGGCTGGTGCGGCCATTGCTATTTTTAAAACGTGATGAGATACAGGATATTATCAACGTTGATAATATCAGTTATATAGAGGATAGCTCTAACTCTTCAGTGAAATATGCCCGCAACAAGCTGCGCCATGAGGTGATTCCCAAACTGCGGGAACTAAATCCCTCACTAGAAGAAACCTTTGAACATAATTTAAACCACTTCCGGAACCTGGAAGTGCTGTTGCAGCAAAGACTGGACGAACTGAGGGAAAAGTTGTTCGTTCCGCAGGATGATGATATCCATCTTCCGGTTGAAGAGATTAAACATCTGACACCACAAGCATTCCTGCTTTTTGGTTTGCTTCAGCAATATGGTTTTAATGAGTCGACCGTAGAGGACATTACATCTGCTTTGGATAAACATCCGGGGCGGGTATTTGAATCGGCAGGATTTACTTTAGTGCTCGACCGTCAAAAGCTCATCCTTTCTAAAAAGCAGGAGGAAGCCAATGAGGTTGTAAGTATCAATTCCGATGATCACGAAGTGCATTATCAGCACTACCGCCTCAATATTTTGCATGATGATTCGCCGCTCATCATTAAAGACAATCCAATGACAGTTTCGATCGATTCGGAGTTACTCATTTATCCGCTTACACTGCGCTCATGGCAGCAAAGCGATTATTTTTACCCGCTGGGAATGAAAACCAAAAAGAAACTGAGCGATTTCTTTATCAGCGAAAAAGTGCCTTTACATGAGAAAAAACAGATTCCGTTACTATTAAACGGCAACAATGATATTATGTGGATAGGCGGCTACCGACCCGACAACCGTTATAAGGTAAGCGCGAAGACTAAAAAAGTTACTATCTTCGAACTGAATAAACTATGAGCACCGAAAAACCTGTTTTTACTGAGAAACAATACCTGGGCCGCGAATGGGTGCCGGTTACTATACGCCTGGTGCTGGCTATGTTCTGTTTTGCTGCCTATACCTTCAACTTTTTTACCGATGCAAATGAAAAGGCCGATATACTGGCCGTCGCCGGTTTTGGCATTATTGTCATCTCCATTATCATGGGCTTTTTCCTGCATTTCCGCACACGCGTGTTAAACAAAAGCGTATTGATAGATGGACTTTGGACCACACGCCTGGTAAAAATAGACCTGAATAGCATTGTTAAAGTAGAGAAGGGTGAGTACAGCCGTTATTTTTTCAATAACCCAGTTTATAACCTGCACAAAAAAGGCACCATTCGTTTTTATACTTCTGGTAAGGATGCTGTCCACCTCACCGACCGCGACGGACTGGTTTACGTGATCGGCACACGGCATATAAATGAGTTCTACCGCGCGATAAAGGAAGAAATGGGTAAGTAATTCGCCTGCTAATCCTTTCCTTTAAAACCTACCTTTTTCAATATCCACAGAAACAAAGGCCTGAAGCGCATTGTTGTTTTAATCAGACATTAATCTCTGTTTTTTATGAGCACATCTGAAAAAACACACGACCATAAAAAGATACAGCGCTGGGCGGAACAACGTCGCGGCGTGCCAGCCAGGGTGCGCGACACCGGCAGCAAAAACGACGAGGGTGTTTTAAGAATACACTTTCCAAAACACAACGAAAGCGACAATAAATTGGAAGAGATCGATTGGAACGACTTCTTTGATAAATTTGACGAAGCTGAACTTGATTTTTTATACCAGGATAAAAAGGAAGATGGCGAGCTAAGCACTTTCCATAAATTTGTGGAAAGAGAATGATGTTAGCTGGTTTTAAGTAATTCTTTTGACACCGCTCTCTATTCCCGACCGGATCATTTTTCCATAACCATCGTCAGGCAAAAACGCAGCAAAAGAGTTAGCTGATTCATAATTCTTTAAGGCACTTTCAAAATCGCCCAGGTCTTCGTAACATTTAGCAATATTGAGATAAAGAGAAGGCAAAGTACCTTTCGCCAAATCTCCCTCTAATTTAAGGGCAAAGCTTAACGCCGTTTCATCCCATCGCAATTTATCAGCTACGGTGTTTTGATGCCTGGCTACATAGTGAGCGGCAGTAAACTTTTCAAAATTATCGGTTGCAGCATCCCATGCTTCATAAAATAGCGTTGCGGCTTCCCCGGGTTTACCTTCTCCTTCCAGGCCCATTCCCTGCGCACAAAGCTTAACTACTTTGTTTTCCGGATCAAACTGCATATCATGGATTCAAAAACAGTTCGTGTTGTATTTGTGGTATGATATTCTTTTCCAAAGCCGTCTCAAAAAGCAGCTTGATAGCTTTTTTACCCTCCACTCCCAAATCAAGCGAATATTGGTTTACGTAGAGTTCGATGTGCTTGTACATCACCTCTTCACTCATTTCCTGTGCATGCGAGCGGATAAATTCCAAACCTGATTTTGGATTGGCAAAGGCAAATTCAACAGAGCGTTTTAGTACCCGGTTAATCTTA
>JBQCEA010000161.1:0-2642 GCA_051960695.1 Mucilaginibacter sp.
TGAAGAGCTGAGTTATCAATCAAACGGTATGGAATACCTGTTTTACCTGGAACGGGCCAAAGGGATTGGTATTATCAACGGAATTGATACTGAAGTTTGGAACCCAAAAACCGACCCGATGATAGCCGAAAATTACGCTGTGAAACAGGTAACATCAGGCAAGCAAAAGAATAAAGAGGCATTATGTGCGCGGTTTGAGCTTTCGACTGACCGGCCATTGATATCGTTCATCGGCAGGTTGGTGGTCGAAAAAGGAGCTGATCTATTATATAATGCCATTCGCCAGAGTATCCTTGCGCATCCGGGTGGTGTAAATTTTTGTGTATTAGGAGCGGGCGATTTAGAGAACCAAAATGCATTATTAGCGTTACACAATGAATTTCCAGAACAATTTAATGTGTTTATCGGTTATGACGAAGCCCTGGCACATTTGGTATACGCCGGTTCTGATTTTTTGCTGATGCCTTCACGTGTTGAACCCTGTGGTTTAAATCAACTATATGCCCTGCGTTACGGCACAATACCTATGGTGCGGGTAACTGGTGGACTAAAAGATACCGTAATAGATTTTGGTGATGAAGGAGGTTATGGCATACGCTTTATACAGGCGAGCGCGGCTGATATTGTGCATGCTGTCGGCCGGGCGATAGAAGTGTATTCAAGCAAACAACTTTTGCTATTGCTGCGAAAAAGAACAATGGCGCTTGATTTCTCATGGGGTCGCTCGGCCAGGGAATATATTAATGTTTACGAAAGTTTAAAACCTGCTATATGACATCAAAAGTAATTTCCATCGTGCTTGGAGGCGGCCAGGGCAGCCGCTTATCGCCGCTTACAGCAACCCGCTCAAAGCCAGCAGTGCCTATTGCGGGTAAATATCGCTTGGTCGACATACCGATCTCAAACTGTTTGCACTCAAACATCACCCGTATCTATGTACTTACGCAGTTCAACTCGGCGTCATTAAACAAACACATTAAAAACACGTACCATTTTAGTAGTTTCAGCGATGCTTTTGTGGACATACTGGCGGCAGAACAGACACCTTCAAGCGTAGCATGGTTCCAGGGTACGGCTGATGCTGTTAGGCAGAGTTTGCACCACCTGGCCGTTCACGAATTTGAATATGTGCTTATCCTCTCGGGCGACCAACTGTACCAGATGGATTTTGAGGATATGATCGATAATCACATTAAAAACAATGCGGAAATATCGATAGCGACCATACCAGTGCATGCAAATGATGTACCTGGCTTTGGTATCCTGAAAACCGACGAGAATAACCTCATCAATGCCTTTATAGAAAAGCCTAAAAAGGATTTTGAAAAATGGGCATCGGATGTAAGCCCTGAAATGCAGGCCGAAGGCAGGGTTTACCTGGCATCGATGGGTATTTACATCTTCAACCGTAAAACACTTTACGAGTTATTGACAGGCAACGAGCGTACCGACTTTGGTAAGGAGATCATTCCGGATTCTATTAGCAGTCACCGTGTGGTAAGTTATCAATATGAAGGTTACTGGACGGATATAGGTACTATTCCTTCTTTCTTTGAGGCCAACCTGGGCCTTACGGATGACATACCGTTGTTCAACCTGTTTGGTGAAAATGCGATCTATACGCGTGCACGTATGCTGCCGCCGTCAAAGATATCAGGTACCCATTTGGAGAAAACGATTGTGGCCGATGGCTGCATTATCAATGCCAGCCATATATACCGTTCGGTGATCGGCATCCGTACACGCATAGGGGTTGATACTATTATTGAGAACTGCTATGTAATGGGGAATGATAATTACCAGACGCTTGACCAGATAGAAGATTCGCATGCAAGCGATTCGCCTATAATGGGTATCGGCGATAGATGTTGCATTAAAAACGCTATAATAGACAAGAATACTTATATTGGTAACGATGTAAAAATAAATTGCGGTCCTAAGGTATTAGAGGATGGCGATTATGGTACACATACTGTTCAGGATGGCATTGTAGTAATAAAGAAGCGGGCCATTATTCCGCATGGCACAACAATTTAATTACGATTTAAAAACAATTGCGTTTTAGATTGTTATATAATTCAAACCAAATCTTTAAATACTATGAAAAAAGTACTGGCTATGCTTGTTTTAGCAGCCTTCTGTTTCGCCGGTACGGCTGAAGCCTATACTACGATAAAGGCTAAATCCGATACCACTAAAGTGAAAGTGAAGAAAAAAGCTAATAAGACAAAGATCAAGAAAAAGAAAGACAGCGTTTAATTCTATTGTCTTCAAAAAGAAAAACCCGGCATGTCCGGGTTTTTCTTTTTATAGTTCTATACTTTCGCCAATGGCCGGCAATTTTAAGGTTATCCCCGCCTTTTTGAATTTCTCTGCTGCAACCGCTTTATCGATCTTTATGGCAGGAAAAGTGTCATAATGCACACCGATAACATTTTTGCAATTGATAAACTCAGTAGCCTTAATGGCATCGTCAGCGCCCATAGTATAATTGTCGCCAATAGGCAGAATAGCCCAGTCTAAATTTTCGTCGGCTAATAATTTCATATCATAGGTAAGCGCAGTATCGCCTGAGAAATAGATCTTCTTACCATCGGCATAGATCACATATCCGGCCGGATTACCGCCATAAGAACCGTCTG
>JBQCEA010000162.1:0-3011 GCA_051960695.1 Mucilaginibacter sp.
GGGTAATTATATCTTACGTTAGGTGTATAGCCAAGCGTAGAATTCCAGTCGGTACGGTTAGTAAGTGCTAAGTATAACCAGTCTTTAAAAGAAAGATTAGCGCTTTCAAAAACAGACTGGAATTGAGTGTGCTGATCTGTTGCTGTAGCTGCGGCCTGGCTTGCTATAATATTGTATGGTGTAAAGTAGTCAGGGGTTGACAGATCGCCGTTAACACCTATACCGCTGAATTTGTTGTCGGTAATGGCAACACCCACTAATCCATCAAGTTTAAAGCTGCCGAATTTTGGCAAATTGAAATTTGCGATAGCGTCTGCATATTTCTGTTCAGTAACCTGTGTATTGTACGTATAATGGCCGTTACCGTTACTGTTAAATGTGTTTATGGTACCAGAATACAGATCGCGGTTATAGCCGTCATTTGTGCGGTCAAGGCTTCCGCGTACCTGCACATTAAACCAGCTGGTAAAATCGTATTTGGCACTGCCATTAAAAATAATACGGTTACGCTGCAGGTTGTTGATGTTTCTGTTGGTTACCCACCATGGGTTTTGCTCCTGGCTGTCATCATTATGCGTAAACCAGTTCTGGCGGTTTGAACCTGTCTGATCAGGAAGCAGGTAAGTATTTTTGTAAGGAGTAATATCCAGTCCGCGTGGGAACAGGTATAAGCCTACAAGCGGGTTGATGTATAAACCTAGTCCCGGGCTGTTCTTTATATCCTGGTCAACGTAATTCACATTTCCGTCTATGGTAAGTTTGTTATTCAGGAAGTGGCCTGTTTCGCGCAGATCAAAGTTATTTCTTCTCAATTTATTGCCTGGTTCAATGCCATTGGCAGTAGTGTTAGCATATGAAAAATAAGTTTGCGCGATCTCTGAACCACCCGAAAGATCAATAGAATTGGTCCAGTTGGTACCGGTTTGGAAGAAGTCCTTCAGGTTATCCTGTGAATTCGAGATAGCTGCACCCCAGCTTGTAGTTGAGCCTGATGCGGTTTGTCCGAATTGGTTTTGGAACTTAGGTTCTGAAACTGCATTTGAGGCCTGGAAGCTTGAGTTATAATGTATTTGCACATTGCCTGCCTTGCCTTTTTTGGTATTGATGACAATAACGCCGTTACCTGCCTGGCTGCCATACAATGCTGCTGCCGAAGCACCTTCCAGTACGGTAATGCTTTCAATATCGTCCGGGTTAAGGTTAGAGATACCGTCGCCGCCATCAGGTGTACCGCCAAAGTTATCAGTTGGCTGTCCGGTATTTGAAGGGCTTGACATCGGCACACCATCGATCACATACAATGGCTGGTTGCTGCCCTGGAAAGAACGCGAACCGCGCAACAACACTTTTACTGAACCACCCACGCCGGATGCGCTTGGGGCAATGTCCAAACCTGCAACCTTGCCATTCAGCGAGTTCATAAGGTTATCTGTTTTTACTTCGTTCAGTTCTTTACCGTTAACCTGCTGGGTGGCATAGGTCAATGATTTTTGTGAACGTTTAATACCCAAGGCAGTTACTACTACCTGTGTTAATTCATTGCTGCCGCTTGAAAGGGTAACTGTAATGTTCTTTTCATTACCCACGGTTACTTCTTTGGTAGTATATCCGATATAGCTGAATACTAATACATCACCCGGATTAGCTCCTAAAGAGAAATGGCCATTCGCATCAGATTGGGTACCTTTTGTAGTCCCTTTGATCACTACGGAAACGCCCGGAAGGCTGGCCCCGGTACTGTCGCGCACCGTACCGGTTATGACATCCTGGTTAAGGATGGCAGATTGCCGGCCGTAACCTGCAAAGGTATTGCCGGCATGATTTGCACTTACGGCGAGGCTACCGGCATAAGTGCCTGTGGCACCGCATAGCAATAAGCATGCAAGTAAGGTTTTTTTCATACACATGTTTAGTTTAAATAGGATTTAAATAATTTGGTCTTGTATGGGTAGAATACCGCCGGAGAAAAAATTGCCTACAACTTTTTTAATTTTTTTTCAATGTTTCGGCACTTCCGCTTAAAACCGATCTTCAAAGCATGGTTAATGCACACCAGATATGCTTCTCTGTTTAGTCCTGAATGTGTCAGGACAAATTTTATTTGTTAGGTTCACGGCAATTAGTACATTGCACCTTATACTGTAATAACAGTTGTCCCTGTTAGCGTAAAAGTGAAAGCCGATTTTGTACAGTTATGGTCAAATATCTGCCTTGAAGACGACACAAAAGCCTTCGAGAAGCTGTACTATGCTCTGTTCAATAAGCTTATCAAATTCAGCATTTACTATGTAAACCACCGCGAAACGGCTGAGGAGATCGTATCAGAAGTATTTGTAAAATGTTGGAATAACCGAAAGGAATTGAGCCATGTGCAATACCCGGAAAGTTATTTGTTTATCGCGGTGAAGAACCAGTCGCTCAAACACCGTAAGAAATTTTCTAACGTGCATTTGGTTGAAATAGATGAAAATGAGTTCAGGTTAGTTGATTATGCTGATCCATCGAAAAAGATTGAGCGAAAGGAATTGCATCACCGGTTAGACCAGGCAATTGAAACTCTGCCGATGCAGGCGCGTATGGTTTTCAGGTTAATAAAAGAGAACGGCTTAAAGTATAAAGAAGTGGCTGAGATACTTGATATTTCGCCACGAACTGTACAAACGCAGCTTTTCAGGGCCATAGCTAAATTAAGGGTTGCTTTAAAATCACTTTCTGAAGGAATGGCAAAGCAAAATCAGAACGACAAACTTTTGACTATATTCATCGTGTCAGGTTGCCTGATAAAATATTTTATAAAGCTGTAGGCATTTTTACAAAAAAAAAGATTCATATTGTATCTGGTACACTAATGGCAGAAGAACGATTTACAGAATTACTTGCAAAGAAATTGTCGGGGGAAATATCCACTGATGAATTGGCCGAGTTTAACCGGCTCATTGCGGGTGATCCTGCTTTTCAGCGAGAGTATGAAGCCATTAAATCGTACTGGACAGAAGATGATGAGCCTTATG
>JBQCEA010000163.1:0-13338 GCA_051960695.1 Mucilaginibacter sp.
TTACCTAACACGGGGTCGGCTTTATTGCCACTCCGTAGTAATTGCAGACGTTTCTCACTCAACTCTATTTTATTAGCGATCAGTTCCCTAAACTCCAAAAATTCACTTTTCTCGCCTATCAGTATCGCGCCGACCAGCTTATCCTCATGTATGATGCATTTTTTATAATACCGCTTGGCTTTATCTATAAAAATGATCTCCTCATAATTACCATCAGCCGGGCATTCAGACATACCAATACTGCATAGATCAAAACCGTGGATCTTAATGATATTCATCAGCACTGTGCCCTTATAATAACTGGCGACATCTCCATTCATATACTTTGCCACAACTTCGGCCTGGTGTTCGGCAGCGGCGGTAAAACCATACAGGTTTCCGTCATGCTCAGCAATTTCTCCTACTGCATAAATGTCCGGATCACTGGTTTGCATACGCTCGTTTACAATCACCCCTCGCTTGCAGTCTAACGCGCAGTTTCTTGCCAACTCAATATTGGGCGAAGTTCCTATGGCGATGATCATTGCGTCACAATCTATCTTTCTACCGCTTCGTAAACCAATGCCTGTTAAACGCGATCTGCCATAGTAGAGCTGTACTTCATCATTATAGTAAATATCACATCCCTGGTCGGCCATTTCATCGCTTAGCAATTGACTTCCTAAAGCGTCGAGTTGTTTGTTCAGAAAACGGGAAGTACGATGAATAATAGTCACCCTTGTATCCATTTCACGTAAGGCCGCAGCCATTTCCAAACCCAATAAACCGCCGCCAACAACTACCACATGCCCGCCCGAAGGAAGATGCTTTCTAAAGTTGTCAGCATCCGTGCGACTGCGCATTGTAAATATTCCCGGTAACGATGGTACGTTTTTAGGTGTAGCAGGACGACTGCCCGTAGCGAGTATCAAAACATCATATGAAGATTTCAGTCCACGCGAATCCGTTACCTGCTTATTTGCCCGGTCTATTTTTTCAATACTTACTCCTCTGTACATACGAATATTATAAGCAGGTTCTTCTGAATCCTTTATTTTTACCAGCTGGTCCCATTGCAGTTCGCCGCTAATGTAGTCCGGCAGCATTACCCTGTTGTAGAATGGAAAATTCTCTTTACTGAATATGGTGATCTCATCGTCTGGATTGAGTTCACGGTAGGATTTAACAAACCCGAAGGCCCCGGCACCAGCACCCACAACAATGATACGCTGATGCGGCTTTTTATATTTTTGAACGCTGACTGCACAATATTTAAAATCAGGTTCTTTAGAGATTGGGTCAACCAGGTCATTGGTAATATTATTGGCCCGTTGCAGATCGCTGCCTAATATTTTACCCCAATGCATCGGGATGAATATCATACCTTTTTTGATCTGACTGGTTATCCTGACTTTTACCCTTGTTTCGCCCCGCCGCGACCGGATAATTGCCACATCTCCCTTCTTTAATTGTAAAGCCGATGCATCGGTTGGATTGATCTCAACAAAGGCTTCCTTCAGGTGCTGGTTCAGTTTGTTTACCTTACCAGTTTTGCTCATGGTGTGCCATTGGTCCCGGATGCGGCCGGTTGTCAATATAAAAGGGTAAATACTGTCCGTTTTTTCACCTGGCTGATCGTCAGGAACAGCATGAATGACCGCTTTACCAGAATAAGTATAAAACGATCTTTCGGTAAATAAGCGTTCTGTGCCCTTTGATTTTGCCTTCTTTTTATAGGGCCATTGCACAGAAGCCTGTTCCTTAATAATATCATGACTCAGGCCGCTTATATCGATATTGGTTTTAGCGGTTAACCGGGCATGTTCGGCATATATTTCTGCTGAGTTCCCAAAATCAAATCCTTTATAGCCCATCTTTTGGGCAAATCGGCAAAGTATTTCAGAATCGGGCAAAGCTTCGCCCGGCGGTTCAACTATTTTGTTCAGATAACTTATCCGCCTTTCCGAATTGGTCATTGTCCCGTCTTTCTCAGCCCAGGCCGCAGCCGGGAGTATCACGTCGGCAAAAGCCAGCGTTTCAGGCTTATTGCTTATTTCCTGAACGACAACGAACTTTGCTTTTTTCAGCGCCTGTTCAACCAAACGGGCATTAGGCAGACTGGTTACGGGATTGGTGCACATTATCCAGATAGCTTTAAGTTTTCCTTCATCCAATGCCTTAAACATTTCTGTAGCAGTAAGGCCCGGTTGAGGATCGATCTCATGTCCGCCCCAAAATCGTTGAACTTCCTCACGATGTGCCGGGTTATCCAGCTTGCGGTGTGCTGGCAACAGGTTAGCCAACCCGCCAACCTCGCGGCCGCCCATGGCATTAGGCTGCCCTGTAAGCGATAACGGCCCCGAACCAGCCTTACCGATATGACCTGTTATCAGGTTTAAATTGATCAGGCTTAAGTTTTTATTAACGCCGACAACACTTTGGTTAAGCCCCATCGTCCACATAGAGATAAAGCCTTTTGCCTCACCAATATACTTAGCAGCCAGGCGGATATCCCGCTCATCAAGGCCGCATATTTTGGCCGCTTCTTTTACAGACTGTTTAAAGACTAACGAACTATACGCTTCAAAACCTTCTGTGTGGTTCCTGATAAAATCAATATCCATATCACCATTCTCTATCAGCAGCCTGCCTATGGCATGATTTAATGTAATATCTGTCCCCGGATCGATCTGTAAGTGCAGATCAGCAACTGAACAACTATCCGTAACACGGGGATCAATAACGATGATCTTTGTATCCGGATTGGCTGCCTTATGTGCCTCGACCCGCCGCCATAAAATAGGATGGCACCAGGCCGGGTTAGCACCAATGACGTAAAAACAATCGGCCAGTTCAATATCATCATAACAGACGGGAACACTGTCCTCTCCCAAAGCCATCTTGTAGGCTGCTACGGAACTGCTCATACACAGCCGCGAATTGGTATCGATATTATTGCTGCCAATAAAACCCTTCATCAGCTTGTTTACCACATAATACTCTTCAGTAAGGCATTGCCCCGAAGCATAAAAGGCCACTGAGTCGGGGCCATATTTTTGAATGAAAGTTTTAAAGACAGCAGCCGTGCGGTTGAGTGCTTCATCCCAGCTTACGCGTTGCATAGGCATACTTTTATTATACCGCATCTGCGGGTATAAAAGTCTGTCGCTGCGGTCATTTACAGTATAGTGCAGGTTCATACCCTTACTGCACAACATTCCTTTGTTAACAGGGTAATCCTTATTACCTTCAACGGTAATATTGCCGTTCTTCTCCTTATGAACGACCACACCACACCCAACCCCGCAATAGCAGCAAGTTGAAGTTAGTTTGTTACCGGCCTTTTTAAATGCTGACATGTTTCCCGTTTCATTATGCTATGCTTCCAGCTACCAAATCAGATGGCTCCTGTTCTTCAACCTCATCCCTGCGAAAACGGGTGAGCAGGATAATTATGGCAACAACAATTATGGCATAACTGATATAGGTAAATGCCTGTACATAAGTAATAGTATTTGATTTGAACAGAAAACCGAACAGCATCCCACCCAGGTTGCCTCCTGCCCCGACAATGCCGCTCACTAAACCCACATTTTGACTATTAATGAATGGTACAATACCATAAGTAGCTCCATTTGACATCTTAAGGAACAGTGCGAATAGCAACATAAATGCGATAGCAGTCATCAGGTTGCCTGCACTCGCGAACAGTAATAGCCCGCATCCTTCAAGCAACAGCATGCAAGCGAGTAATAACCCTTTGCCACGGATACCAAACTTGCCGCCAACTTTATCAGATACAACACCACCTAATGCCCGTGCAAACAGGTTCATGAAACCAAATATGCCAGCCCAAAAACCTGCGTTGCTTTGCGAAAGGTGAAATGAGTCAACAAAATGCAATGAGGCGACGTTATCAAAGGTGATCTCCATGCCAAAGCACATCGCATAAGCGATGGTCAAGGCCCATATGCGCCAGTCGGCTAATATAGCCCAGTTAGTTTTGTCCGATTTAGTTCTGGAATAGCCTATTTCATCATAGTTACCGCCCGGAGTGTCCTTTGTGTATTTATAATACAACCATGCCATGATCAGCATCATCATACCGGGAACGATCATGGCATACCGCCAGGCTTCGGCTTTGGTATATCCAAAACCTACTATTGCTGCAAATATGAGCGGCATTACCATGTTGGTCACACCTCCGCCTAAATTTCCCCAGCCGCCGGTAACAGCATTGGCAGTTCCTTTTATCTTTGGAGCAAACATCATAGATGTATGAAACTGCGTAATGACAAATGATGCCCCTATTACACCAATAGCGAGCCTGAATAGTAAGAATGTTGTATAATCATGCGCTAAACCTACCAGGAATACCGGCAAAGAGCCAACCAGCAACAGCCTGACAGCCGTTTTCCTCGGCCCCCATGTATCACATAATTTGCCTATGATAAGCCGGGCGATAATGGTTGATGCTACCGATGCAATAATAGTATTACCAACTTGAGCTTTTGTAAGGTGCAACTCTGCGCGGATGGTTGGCATTAACGGCGCCAGGCCAAACCAGCCAAAGAAACATACAAAGAACATGAGCCAGGTGATATGGAAGGTGCGCATCTGTACGCCTTTCATTGAGAATATTTTGAGCCTGGTGAGTTGATCTTTCATAACTAAATGTTTTAAAGATTAATTCCCGAAACCGTTATTCTCTGGTTAGCCCATAAGCGTTCAATAAGTTTCCAGGTAGGGTTTGTTTTTGTTGATAGTTTGATGGCGGCATTTCCCGCCGGAGGATGATCCGATATATGAACGGGATTGGCATAAGTTACCAGATCAGCACTAGTTGTTTGTGCTTTTGCAGCAAAACTGAATGAAAATGAAAGAATTATGCCAAGAGTGTATTGGTTTAATACATTTTTGTACATTTGATTTAGTTTTTTATTTGTTAAAGCAAGAAAAACTGTTTAACCCTGCCTGGACTGCGACCTCCGGGCGGGGATTTTTTTATTCTCTATCTTTTTTATGGCCCATAGATGATTTCACTTTTTTAATCTGGATAATTTGATATAAAAATACCAATTTTAATTAAACAAACACAACAAAACAATTATTATTATATAATTTCTATGATTTAAACGATATAAAAGTAGATTTTTTATTAAAAACTCAATTTAAAACCTAAAAAAGGCATTTAAAATATGATTTATGTAATTAAATTATTTAAATTAACATTAAATCGTTTAATTCTTCGACCAATTACTACAACAATCTATTATTTTAATCCCAAAACCACAGGATTTAATGTGAAATATTCCATTTAATATAAATAAATCAAAATAAACTCACAAAATCAATCAGAATTATAATTAACAATCAAACTTAGTGTTAATTATACACTATATATTCTAAATGGGATAAAAACCAGTCAAGCTGCCACACCGGCAACTGCTTTATATGCAGAAATTGCATAAATGAGTGGAAATTATAGTCTTTGAAAAAAAAAGGTCCAAAGCTCAAAAAAAAGGGAAAACTACTTTTAGTAAGATAAGCTAACTTGCCATTATCACTAAAGAAAAAGCCTTGCTACAACGGCAACTGCCGCCTGATGATCAGGCGGCAGCTACACCAACATAAACTTTGCCATCTGTAACCTTTACCGGGTAAGTTTTAAGCTGATAATCCTCGCCGGTCAGGCATTCCCCGCTTAACAGTGAAAATGTTTTCTTATGAAAGGGGCAAGCGACCTTAGGCTCGCAAGCTTCGCCTGAACTGCCGATCATACCCCGCGACAAAACCATTTGCTGCTTATGCGGACAAAGATTTTGAGTGGCAAACCATTCGCCCCTGCGCGAGAAATTATAGATCGCTATCTGCTCATCACCATGCTTAACACAGGCACCGCCATTTTCGGGTATATCATCGCTATAACAAGCCAATACCCAATTGATTTCTGCTATAGTTTCCATTTTCATAGTTTTTATTTTAAAAAGTAGACATTAAATTTTATTACCATTTTGCCTTTAATTGCTCGCGCATTGGCTCAAACTTCACGTTCGGGTCTTTTTCATCCGGCGCGTTCACAAAGTGGGCAAACCGCTTCCGCAATTCCGGACTGCTAACCACTTCTTTCCATTCGCAGTGGTAACTATTAACCAAACCCTGCATCTCTTCTTCTAATTGCACTCCTATACCCAAACTATCATTTATCACCACATTTTTCAGATAGCTCAAACCACCATCCATTTTATTTAACCATGTTGCAGTACGGGTAAGCGGATCAGCAGTTTTGATATAAAACATCAGGAAGCGGTCAAGATATTTTACCAGGGTTTCCTTATCGATATCACCTGCCAGCAATTGCGCATGCTGCGGCTTTGAACCACCGTTACCACATACATACAGGTTCCAGCCTTTTTCGGTAGCGATCACGCCAAAGTCTTTAGATTGCGCTTCAGCACATTCACGGATGCACCCGCTTACACCACCCTTTAGTTTGTGAGGCGCGCGAATCCCCTTGTATCTTTCTTCTATCTCGATAGCAAAAGAAACGCTATCATGCAATCCAAAGCGACACCATGTACTGCCCACACAGCTTTTTACCGTCCGCAATGCTTTTCCATAAGCATGACCACTTTCAAAGCCGGCTTCGATCAATTCTTCCCATATCAGCGGCAGATCGTTCACATGTGCGCCGAACAGGTCGATACGCTGACCACCGGTTATCTTCGTGTAAAGGCCATATTTTTTTGCGACCTGGCCCAGCACGATCAGTTTGTCAGCAGTAATCTCGCCGCCCGGCACACGCGGAACCACTGAATAAGTGCCGCCTTTTTGAATATTTGCCAAAAAACGATCATTACTATCCTGGATAGTATCTTGTTTTACGATAACATCATTCCACAAACTTGAGAGAATACTGGCTACCGCTGGCTTGCATACTTCACAACCATCACCTTTACCGAAATGATCTAAAACCAGGTCATAAGTTCTTAAACCATTGATCTTAACAAGGTCATACAGTTCCTGTCTGGAATACTCAAAATGTTCACAGATCACATTTTGGATGTACTGACCATTCGCCTTCATTGTACCGGCAACAAGGTCCTTTATCAATGGAACACACCCCCCACAGCCAGTACCAGCTTTGGTGCATTTTTTAATGCTATCAACTGTTGTGCAGCCATCATTCACTGCGGAGCATATCTGCGCTTTACTTATCGCCTCACACGAGCAGATCAACGCATCATCAGGCAGACTCATTACACCTGCACCTTCAGCATTTCCTTCTCCGCGTGAACCCAATATCAGATCTTCAGGATTTGGCGGCAATACAATATTGTTACCTACCGTTTGCAGCAGCATATTGTAAGTATCCGCATTGCCTATCAGGATGCCACCAAGTAAATATTTACCATCATTACTAATATTGATGCGCTTGTAAACACCTTTATGGGTATCCTCGAAAATAATAGTGCGACAATCAGGCTCAGTAATAAATGCATCGCCAAAACTGGCCACGTCCACACCTATCAATTTGAGTTTGGTACTCATGTCAAAGCCGTGAAATGCCTTTTCCGCCCCAAGCAACTGCGACACCACAACTTCCGCCATTTCATAACCTGGCGCTACCAGGCCGTATATCATATTTTCATGCAATGCACACTCACCTATCGCAAATATCGATTCGTCGCTTGTCTGCATTTTATCGTTAACAATAATGCCCCCACGCATACCTGTTTGCAGACCGGCCAGCTTTGCCAGTTCATCGCGCGGGCGTATGCCCGCGCTTATAACCAGCATATCTATAGGCAGAGAAGAGTCATCATTAAATTTCAGTGAGCTTATCCGGCCGTCACCTTCTATACTTGCAGTGCTTTTATTGAGATGCACATTCAATCCTAACTGCTTTAGTTTAGACTGCAGCATTGCACTGCCTGCCGAATCGATCTGCCGCGGCATTAGCCGTGGGACAAATTCTATAACGTGTGTTTGTGAAATACCAAGATCGATAAGTGCCTTAGCAGCCTCAAGGCCCAAAAGGCCGCCGCCCATTACCGCACCGGAATTAGCTTCAGGTGCGTATGCCCTGATCAGATCAAGATCATCAATCGTACGGTAAACAAAAACACCTTCTTTTTCAATCCCCGGGATGTCGGGCACAAAGGCTGATGATCCGGTAGCTAATACCAGGTAATCGTATTTTAAGAACAATCCTTTTAAAGAGTGTACAGTTTTATTGATCCTGTCAATTTCCTGTACAGGATCATTAAGATAAAGCGTTATTTTGTTGTCGGCATACCAGGAAGAAGCGGACAGGGAAAGATCATCAGCTGATTTACCACTGAAATATTCACTTAAGTGTACACGGTCATAAGCACGGCGGGATTCTTCGCCAAAAATGACTATATTGAAGTTAGCCGACCTGGTTATCAGTTTTTCACAAAACTTATAACCAACCATACCGTTGCCAACTACGATGACTGTTGGTTTCGACATATAAGTTTTTTAAATGTTAAAGCAATTTTTATGTAAAAACATTTCGATTTGCGACCTTAAATGTATTTACAAGGGCAATTTTAATGAAAAGTTTTATGAAACCCAACAAATATGCGTTTAAATTCAGTACTTATAGTCTATTTTTATGATAATAATAATAAAACGACCAAAAATTACGGAATATTTTAGAGTTTTTCATAACGTAAATCATATTTATTGAGTTATTTTGAGAAACATATCAATTTGAAACAACAATTTGGCGATTAAAAACGATCAATAATTAAAAATAAATTAAAAATGAATGAAAAAACAGAGTTTCCGGAATTATATATTTTAGGAGCTGGTCCCGGAGATCCTGAACTGCTAACTATTAAGGGATATAAAGTGCTACAGCAGGCAAATGTGATCCTTTACGATAATTTAGCTAATAAAGAGCTTTTGGATATCGCTCCAGAAGACTGTGATAAAATATATGTTGGGAAACAACCCTACGGGGAATATACCCCGCAAGAATCTATTTTAGATATGATAAAGCATTACTGCTTTACAAAAGGCAAAGTGGTGCGGTTAAAAGGCGGCGACCCATTCATTTTTGGTCGTGGATTTGAAGAGCTCATTTATGCAAGGCAGCTGGGAATAACCACGCACTTTATACCGGGCATAACCAGCATGCAAGCCTGCGGCCTGGAGGATATACCATTAACCCACCGGGCAGTAAGCGAAGGCATATGGGTAGTTACAGGCACCAAAAAAGATGGCAGCCTATCGGCCGACCTGCGTTTAGCGATGCAAAGCAATGCTACGGTAGTGATCTATATGGGCATGAAACAATTGGCATCTATTGCGGACACCTATATACAGGAAGGCAAAGGCGATATACCGGCAGCAATTATTCAGCACGCCTCGCTGAAGCGCCAGAAGTCAGTATCGGGTTTGGTTAAAGACCTGCCCACAATGGCTTCTGACAACGGATTAACCTATCCGGCCATTATAATTATAGGTTATGTAGTTGAATTAAGGGATATACTTAATATAAACAACCATGAAGATACGCATTAAAGGAAACTCTGTAAGGTACCGGCTAAGCATGCCGGAAGTGGAGCAGTTTTCAAAAGAAGGATATATTGAAGAAGCTGTTGATTTCCCGGGCACGCAATTGACCTATGCGCTAAAACGCATAAATAACGGAGAGGGATTAGATGCCAATTTCAAAGACAATAAGATCATCTTAACTATGCCGTTTGATCAGGCTGACGAATGGACCAGCACTGACCGTATTGGTTTTGAAAGCAAAAATGGCCCTATATACCTACTTGTTGAGAAAGATTTTAAATGCCTGGATAATGTTACTGAAGACCAAAGCGACAATTATCCTAATCCCAATAGCGTTTGTTGAGAATTAACAGACAAACTTTTACAACTGAACCTGTAAACAGAATTGCCAAAAGCGCTGGTCTTTAAGCCCGTTTAGCGGATCGGAGCCCAAATTGTAACTTCCGCCAAGTGAAACAGAGGCACTGTTTGTATTGAGTAGATAATAGCTAAGTCCGGTCGTCAGTAATTTGGTATACCCTTCCCTATTTCCGGTAGAATTTACTACTGCATAGCGGTTAACGTAATTCGCGGAAAGTTCGATCAGTTTTTGAGGGGCTTTCCCTTTTACTTTTTTCTTGTTTATAGCAAATAAGCCTGAAAGGTCAAGCAGCGGCCGCACTATTGCGCCGGTAGCTTGCTGGTTGGAGATTAATATTTGCTGATATTGCACTTCCAGCGACGGGGTAAATTGGTAAGTATATTTTTCATCAGCAATATATGCAGGTCTCGCAAGATTAAAGCGTCCCCTCCCCGAGTGGTATAAGGTAAAGTTCAGCGTTGCAGCAATTGAGTGGTTACTATCAGCCACATCACGGATATATTTTAGGTTACCTGTCCAAACAGGTGTAAATTGATTACCATTCTTCGAATTAAACCATGAAAAATTGTAGCCTAGCTGATAATTATATTGTAAACTATCAACCAAGGTATTTCGGTGAAATTCACCAACCAGCTTTGACGTAAATGAACCTGTACTCAGCCTGCCGAGTGTGATGCCTGCTGCGGCGTCTACCAGCCAGTTGGGACTTCCTGTTGCCGGGATCGTTAACTCTAATAAAGCAGGACTTTGCTGCATCTCCGGGATTTGAAATGATTGTCGTAATTGAAATTTACTAAAGAAAGGCATTTGATGCGATGAAGTATCTTTGCCCTGGCCGAAAACACCGGCCGAACAGAAGATACAGATCATCAGGAGTAATACCTTTTTCATTGTCCGAGCCTTTCTTTTACAAGACCAATCACCTGGGCCACCGTCATATCGCTCGTGATCTCTGCATTGTTAACCCATGTGCCGGGTTTAACTGACTTTACATAGTTATCCAGGCGCTGCGCAAGGTCATTACACATCAAAGCATTGAAATTTTGGTCGGTAAGAGTCGTATTATCGCTAAGGTCATCAATTGTTTCATCCAATTGTGAGACATCAACTATCAATTGCTTTACGTCATTGTCTACATTTACCGCCATATTATAAATTGCTAAGCATCAACTTAATATGGCTATATTAAGCATTCTTTTCTCAAATAACTGCAGTGTTTTTACGGTATTTTTGCAAGTACTTTCACGGTCTTTTTTAAAAGATTATTGGTCGATACAGAATTTTCAGTAAAGTTTTAGGCTCTAAGTGTATCGGAAGGCATATTTAATGCGTATTGTATAGTATACAAAGTAAAGTGAAAATGAAAACCTATGTAATTTCTTTCCCTAAATTGGCCATCATTGCGAGTGTTATTTGTCTTGTTCTAACCCTGTCTTCCTGTTTAAAAGATCACAACACTTATTATGCTCCACCGGCGGCATCCGTATCATTTTTCCAGGCAGCACCTGACCAGGCTGCTATTGATCTTTATTTCAACAATAACAAAGTAAACTGGAACCCCATCACTTATGGTAATGGCTTGTATTATTTCAACGCATACACGGGGTTACGCACTATAAACATCTATAGTTCAAGCACTGACACCAAATTATACTCGGATACAATGACGCTAAAGCAGAATAATATTTATTCGCTTTTCCTTGTGGAACCGAACGGCCAGCCGCAAATTGTAAGCCTTAATGACACCATTAATCAGCCGGCGTCAGGCCAGGCAAGTATTCGTTTTGTTGATCTTAGCCCTGATGCGCCGAATGTGGATTTAGCCCTGAATGGCAATGTACAGGTAAGCAACAGAGGTTTTAAGGGCTTTTCTTCCTTCGAGTCAATAACCGGCGATAAAATTTACAATATTGAAGTAAGGCAAAAAGGCGCCAGTACCGTACTGGCGTCACTTTCTAACGTTACCTTAAACACCGGCGGGGTTTATACAATAGTCTTTAGCGGATTGGCGAATGGCACTACAAGTAATGATAAACTGACTGTCAATTATATTACAAACGCCTATTATTAAGTACCCAAAACACTTTTAATTAAATAAATGTTTATTGATAAATAATTCATATTTAAAAAAAATTGGCAGCATAATTGCTACGTATTTATTTATCCAAACTAACATTTATGACAACAATATATTTAGTGCTTAAGATTAGTACGTTACTATTATCTATCGTACTTCCTTTACGCACAACGCGTAGAAAGGAGACGAAAAACCATATTGAGTTAAGTGACTGGGTAGTGAATGAGAAAGGCATACTTGAAAACACAGCTGAAGAACACAACAACCATCCTATAAAAATAAACCCCTGCCAATCACTCAGTCCTAAAATAAACGGCCCCATCTCGGGGCTTTTTTTATTTTGCGGCTTTAAAGTCCTGGTTGGTAACTGGTAATGCTGACGGAATAATTATCACATTAAATCCATGCTGATTATCCTTATGGCAAGTATTACAATTAGCAGTTAACTCAACAAAACCTTTTTTAAAGGCATCCACATCCTTTTTCTTTATAGCCGCATTAATGCTATTGATAGCGGGATCTATCATGCCAATACTTTTTACTTCCGGACGATCTGAGCAATATTCTTTAATATCATCCAAAGTTTCTCCTATCTCATGCACTTCAAAATCTGCCAATGCCCAGTTCTGATTAGTGCCTGCAAACCACAATTTGGCATGATGCTCCTGTATACCGAGCATAAATTCCCCCAAACCGGGACGATATGTGGTATTTAATCGCTGTTTCAAACTATCAACCTGGGTTTGTAAACGCTGATTATCATTGTTTTGCTGACTGCATGAGGCAAATAAAACAAGAGAGGATAAAAAAAATACTAATTTCATTGAGGATAGAGGATTAAGATTTAAAGATATTTCATTGCTTTAATCTTTCATAATCGTCAGTAGTATCAATATCGATACTTCCTTCCGGAAAAGGAACTGCTTCAACCGCATCCGCATATTGCTGGATAATCTTCCTGGCGCCAGAATCACCTTCCAAGTCCATTAACTCTTTAAATAAGCTTCGGCGGAAAAGAACTGGCACACCCAAAATATTGGCATACTTACTTGCGACAATAGGTTTTCGTGAATCCTGATGTTTGCATATCAACTTCCGGAGCAATAACTCATCAACATAAGGCTGATCACAAACCATTAATATTACCGCCTCCGTTAAGGGAAAGGAGTTTTCAAGTGCATTTATCCCAGCAATAACAGAAGATGCCATTCCTGTTTGCCAAGTTTCATTTTCAACGACAATCACACCTGCGGTATCACTTTCATTTAATATCACCTGACTGTTTGACCCCAATACCAGAATTATTGGTTGCATTCCAGCTTGTCTTGCCGAATCGATCCCGTTTTGAATGAGTGTTTTTCCCCGGAATTGG
>JBQCEA010000164.1:0-3581 GCA_051960695.1 Mucilaginibacter sp.
TCAACCTAACGGCTGTTTATATAGCTCGCGTACCGCCTATCGACCTAGTGAGTAATCAATTAGCGGGCACTGACAATCAAACCATGTATAAAGAGCCATTGCCTTTCAACGTAGACTTGATCCTGAAAAATGAATTACTAAAACCGGACATAAGCTTTGACATTGTACTGCCCGACAGTACTTACATGGTAACGCAGGATGTAGTAAATACAGTTGATGCCCGGCTGGCGCAGGTACGGACTGATCCAAACGAATTGAATAAGCAGGTGCTGGGCGTATTGGTATTAGGGCACTTTATTGGCGATAACCCATTACAGAGCCAGGGCGGCGGCACATCACTTGCGGGACAAGTCCGTAATAGCGTGAGCGGCTTACTTACCGACCAACTAAACCGTCTGGCCGGCAGCCTTATATCCGGTGTTGACCTGAATTTTGGATTGACATCGGGAACGGATTACTCGTCGGGCTCGGCGCAAAACCGAACGGATCTGAATGTGGGCTTATCCAAACGGTTCCTTAACGACAGGCTGACTGTTTCAGTCGGAAATAATTTTAGCCTTGAAGGAACTCAGCCTGGGGAAAAACAATCCAATATAGCTGGCAACGTTTCTGTGGGCTATAAACTTAGTAAGGATGGACGTTATACGCTCAGGGCCTATCGTGTGGACCAATATGAGGTAATTGAGGGACAGGTAATTGAAACCGGAGTTGCTTTTACATTAACTGTAGATTATAACCGTTTCAGCCAGATATTCTCACGCAGTACCAAAAAAGAGCGAGAATTAGAGAAAGAGTATAAAAAGCAGCAAAAAGAGAAGAAGAAGGAAGAAAAGGCTAAAGACGAGGCACCCCAACAAGCATATAACTAAACCCCATGACCCGCTCTATAAAATATCTGTTTCTGCTATCTGTTTTCCTGTACGCCTGCAGCAATACAAAATATCTCGCTCCTAACCAGAAATTATATACGGGCAGCAAGGTTATCATTCCGGATACTGATCAGAACGTAACAACCAAAGATGCCAAAGGGATAAGCAGCGAGTTGAACGGCCTGGTGCGACCAAGGCCTAACTCAAAAATATTAGGTTTGCGGGTAAAGCTATATATCTACAATATTACCAAAACCAAGAAAAAGAAAGGCCTCAGGCATTGGCTCAATACCAAATTTGGCGAAGCGCCGGTACTGATAAGCGATATTAATGTAGATAAGAACAGTCAGATACTGCAAAGCAGGCTGCAGAATGAGGGTTATTTGCAGGCTATGGTTAGTGGCGATACTGTGACTAAAGGCAAAACTGCAAGTGCTCTATTTAACGTTGACCCCGAGCCTAACTATACAGTTAACCAGGTATTTTTTCCTACTGAAAAAGACCCGGTTGATACTGCTGTTGCCGGTTCAGCCAAAGAAACACTATTTAAGATCGGCGATAACTATAACCTTGATATCATTAAAAATGAACGTGTAAGGATCGACTCCCGTCTAAAAGAAGAAGGTTTTTATTATTTCGCCCCGGAAGATCTTATCATGCAGGTTGATAGTACTGTTTCAGGTCATAAGGTAAATATTTATGTAAAAGTCAAGCCCGAAACATCTGACGAGGCACGCCGCATTTATACCATTAACAATATATATGTTTATCCGCATTATACAGCCAGGGATACTGCACTTAAACTGGACTCGGCAAACAAATACAAATGGTATTATGTGGTTGATACTAAGCATACATTCAAGCCGTTCACTTTTGAAAATTCAGTACTGCTGCATCCCGGAGATGTTTACAACCGAACGAAACATACTCAATCGCTGAACCGCTTTATTAACCTGGGCCCCTTTAAGTTTGTCAAAAACCGCTTTGAAGACGTTTCGGCAGACACATCCAAACTGAATGTATACTATTTCCTTACGCCTAACGCACGTAAATCATTACAATTGGAAGTGCAGGAACATACCACATCAGCCAACTTTGTAGGCACGCAGGTAAATCTTAACTGGCTGAACAGAAATATTTTTAAAGGTGCCGAAGCATTGACCATTACTTTATTCGGAAGCACGGATACGCAATATTCAGGTCAAAACAGTGGCAACAATGTTTTTCAGACAGGCTTAGAAGGTAAACTTTCGTTCCCGAGGTTTATAAGTCCATGGAATTTTAAAGCCGATGATGCTTTTATCCCGCGTACCAACATAGCCGCCGGCTATACAATGGTATTCCGCTCGGGCTTGTATACGCTCAATTCGTATAACGGATCATTCGGCTACTCGTGGAAGCATAACATTCACATAACCCACGAGCTAAACCTGATCAACATCACCAGGGTTGACACTACACGTGTTACCCAAAGGTACAAAGACAGCATTATTAACACGGGCAACCCAACATTAAAGCACGTTATCGATCCTCAGTTTGTTATAGGTCCCAGCTACAGCTTCACCTATACCAATACCATGGAAACCAATAGAACCAATACATTCTATTATAACGGGCAGGCAATTTTATCCGGTAACATTTACGGCTTACTGAGTGGCGCCGACACACTGAGCGGGCACGTAAAAAAACTATTGGGAGTGCCATTTGATCAGTTTATAAAATTGCAGAGCGAATTTCACTTTTATCATAAGCTATCGCAGAACAGCACTTTGGCTACTCGGTTTTTTATTGGGGGCGGCTTCACTTATGGAAATTCTACCATTATGCCTTATAGCCAACAATATTTTGCAGGCGGCACTAACGGGCTCCGGGGCTTCAGGGCACGTTCGATCGGCCCGGGGACTTACACTCCGCCACCAAGCCTTACTGCAAAAAACGGCTTTT
This sequence comes from Mucilaginibacter sp., assembly GCA_051960695.1. GTDB lineage: Bacteria > Bacteroidota > Bacteroidia > Sphingobacteriales > Sphingobacteriaceae > Mucilaginibacter. Next base: position 2,814 of record JBQCEA010000164.1, read on the forward strand.
TACCAGATGAATCAGGCGATATACAGATCGAAGCTAATGTTGAATACCGGCCAAAACTATTCAGCATTGTATATGGCGCCCTCTTTATGGATGCAGGCAATATATGGGACCTACGGCCACACGCCGGCATTCCGGGAGCCGCTTTCGGCAAAGGTTTCCTTAACCAGATGGCGGTTGACTGGGGATTTGGACTTAGGTTTGATGTAACCGTGCTGGTGCTTCGGGCTGATATGGGCTTCCCTGTACGATATCCTTTCCCGCCGGGTCAACCTTATAAATTCGCGGCAAAAAATGGTGTATTTAACCTGGCAATAGGTTATCCGTTCTGATCAATTAGTGAATTAACGAGTAGCGAATTGATGTGTGATCGGATTTGAATTGATTATTATTGCCTGATGATTATAACGATTCCCTTACAAATTATCGATCTTCACGAAGACGGCTTCCATGTACTCATTGATGTTACTGTTAATGACAGGCCATTTATCCTGGTGCTTGATAGCGGTGCTTCAAAAACCGCATTTGACCAAGATATACTTTCTCATGCCGGTGAAAAGATCGAGATAATCTCCAGCGACCGCGTATCCACCGGCTTGGGCACCAATTCCATGACATCGGCAACAGCTGTCTTAAATAATTTCCATATCGGCGAGTTGAAATTAGATGAATTTGAAGTAGCAGTACTTGATCTGTCTGCTATTAATATTGCCTACCGGCAAATGAACCACCCTGAAGTATTAGGTGTTTTAGGCGGTGATATTTTGATGA
>JBQCEA010000165.1:0-4777 GCA_051960695.1 Mucilaginibacter sp.
CCATCAAAATAAAACGTTATTTACCAAAGTTTATGGGCGGCCATAAATCAATATTTAAACAATTGGTTTATTTAGCCGATTTAAATGCAACGATCTTATCATATAAACTTGGAATAAAGACTAAACCTAAATTTTATGTTCTTTTAGAGCGCCTGCAAAAGAAACATGAACGCGCCTTAAGAGAATACCAGGCAACTCCCCTTAATATTGGTGTGCATCTCTTTAAGGCAAAAGTTAGTATACATTATAACGATGACGATGAATATTTGGCATGGAAGAAATATGCACTTGGAGGCGTGAATAGGTATATGGTTCCAGGTGAACATGAAACCATGCTTGTAAGTCCTAACGTATCTGAATTTGCTACAATATTACAAAGCGCCTTGGATAATTGCTAAATATATCCAAGGCCGTATATTAACTTGTAAATAAATTAGCCCCTATTTAATGCTTTGGTAATTAAAGTATTTTTTGAAAAGTTAAAATGTTCAAAAAATACACAGAATTGGAGTTTAACTTAATAGTAATACTACAGGGATATATGCTCTAAAAATATATGAATATACGTAAACTAACCCAAACCGATCTTGATGCCTGCGTTAACCTTTACATGAAAGCTTATAACGCCCCACCGTGGAGTTATAACTGGACTTACGATAAGGCGTTGAAATATCTTGCTGAATACGTTGACCGTACTCGTTTTGTAGGATTTGTTCTATTAGATGAAGGTGAAATTGTAGGTGCAATGTTCGGTCACTCTAAAACATGGTGGACGCAAGATCTATTATATGTTGATGAGTTATTTGTGTCGCCGGCTAAACAGAGATCAGGCTATGGCAAGCGTTTGTTAGATTATACTGAGGACTACGCTCGTGAGCAAGGCTATGAGGTGATTACCTTAATGACTAATAAATATATGCCTGCAATGAAATTTTATAGTGGTATTAATTACATACATGCAGAGCACTTTGTATTTTTATTTAAGCCTTTGTAATTTTTCTGAAACAATATTGAATAAACTTGGTTCTATAACCAATTGATTAGCAGGGTGCAGAATATTTTGAATTTTTAACCATTAAAAAAATCAAAAATTGGCACAAACTTTGCAGAAGCAATCAGCAAATAATTAATATTTAAAAAATTATTTAAGCAATTAAAGCTTGGAAGAAAAATTAATTAATGTATCAAATAGCGATAAACGGTAAAGCAAGTAAAGCAAAAGCTAATTATGCTGATACTATAAATTGATAAAACGAGAAGCGTATCGAGTTTAGACATCCGGGTGTTCATATTGCCTTAAGTTAAAATTTAAACTATTATTACTTATTAAATTGCTATATAACTTATAGGTATATTTTTACGTATCAGTTGCGCCAAGGGTTGTGATGAAGTTGATTTTTACATAAAATAAATTAACACCAAAACAAAATATATTAAACAAGCTTATAACAATTCAATAGCCATCACAAACTACATGAAACATACACCTTTGAAATTTTTAATTGGAGTTGCTATTCTCCTGATCTTCTCATGCAACACCTATCAGCAAGTTCCTTATTTTCAAGATTTAAATAGGACATCAGTTATCCAGGAAGAAATTCGTAATTATACCCCGTTAACTATACAAAAAGGAGACATACTGGGTATTAGTGTTACCAGTTTAAACCCTGAAGCCAGCGCTGAATTTAATTACAATTTAAACCGGGTTAACGGTGTTAATACCGATTATTCACCATCAAATGCCGTAACCGGTTACTTGGTTGACGATAAAGGCAATGTTGATCTTCCTTTTTTGGGAACGATGAAAGTTGAAGGTTATACAACCAACGACCTGCACGATCAACTGGTTAAAAGCTTATCCAATTACCTTAAACAGCCTATTGTTAATATCCGTATCCTTAATTTTAAAGTTTCAGTATTAGGAGACGTAGCTAAACCTGCTGTTTATAGTTTCCCTACTGAAAAGGTTACATTGTCGGATGCTTTGGGTATGGCCGGCGACTTGAATATTACCGCCAAAAGACAAACTGTATTGCTTATTAGGGAGGTTGACGGGAAAAGGACCTTTATTCCAATTGATCTCACCTCCAAAAAGATATTTGAATCTCCATATTATTATTTAAAAAATAATGATGTGATTTATGTTGATCCTGATCGTACCAAATATGCCCCAGTAGACAGGGGATATCGTACAGCAACGATAGTTATCTCTGCATTGTCTGTAGTGGCAATTGTTATGACTTATTATTTATATCACAAATAATTTTTATGGATATTTAAAAACCCCTCTTCAAACCACAACATTCTCTTAAACCATAGAAAAGATAATTAATAAGTCGTAAAGATTAATTATAAGGATAACAAACGTATCTATAGTAACCTTAGCCTAAAAATTAGGATGGCTAATGGTACGTGGTATGGTATGTTGAACAAGAATTAAAAATTAGTTAAAATAAAGATGTTTATTTTGCAATGAGTTGTTGGATGTAGTGTTGGTTTTTGCGAAATAAAAAATGGTTTAATTGCTTAATATAAACTTTTATAAATAAATGGTTAGAGCCGGAATAATAGGTTTAGGTAAAATGGGAATATCCCATTGCGCAATATTAGGAGCGCATCCTGATGTGGATTTAGTAGCGGTATGTGATACATCTTCGTTATTGAATGATGTTTTTCAAAAACATACACGGTTTACATTTTTTAGTGATTATAAAAAAATGATCGATACTATGAAGCTGGATTGTTTGGTGATTGCATCGCCGACAAAATTCCATGCAGATATGGTGTCTTACGCTTTAAAGAATGGTGTGCATGTATTTTGCGAGAAACCATTTTCATTAAATGTAAGCGATGGTAAATTATTATCAAAGCAAGCAGATGATCTTGGTCTGGTTAACCAGGTAGGCTATCATAACCGCTTTATCGGAACCTTCATTGAATTAAAGAGATTGATATCAGCAGGTGTGCTTGGCGATTTGTATCATTTCCTTGCCGAATCATATGGCCCTGTGGTTTTAAAAGAAAAAGGAGGCACTTGGCGCTCTGAAAAAGGACAAGGTGGCGGATGTCTTTATGATTATGCCTCACATACTATTGACCTTATAAATTTTGTTTTAGGTAAACCGGTTTCTGTTAGTGGCACACAACTGAAAAATATTTTTTCAGCCGATGTGGAAGATGCAGTTTATTCTAGCATTACATTGAAAAGTGGCCTCACCGGTCAGTTAGCTGTAAACTGGAGCGATGATACTTATCGTAAAATGAGTACGCAATTAACCGTTTTCGGTAAAAAAGGTAAGATCATAGCAGACGCGACCGAAATAAAGATTTATCTTAAAGAAGAAAACAAAGCCTGGGGATTAGAAAAAGGGTGGACCACTAAATACATTACTGATCTTACGGAAAAAGTGGACTACTATTTGCGTGGTGAAGAATATTCGGCTCAGATAGATCATTTTATTAATTGTGTTAAAAATAAACAAACCAATAATGTTAGCTCTTTTGCAAGTGCAACCGATACTGATGAGCTTATTGCATTATTATTAAACGATAACTAATAGGGTAATGGAAAGAGTAATTTTTGGTGATAATCAGTTTTTCGGTGTTAACCATAGTTCAGACGAGAAATCGCGTGCACAGGCTATAAAATTTAAAACCAATAAAGCTATTTTGGATGTGCTTGATATTGCGATAGACGAAGGTATCAATACCTTTATGTGTACTACGCATGATAGAATAGCAGATATATGCAAAGTGATAAGGGATAATCCGAAATACGAAGATTTCAAGATATACCCTTGTATGCCTTATGCCCACAAATATGCAAATGCAGTAACAGAGTTAGGCATTATGGGTACTATAAAACAATACGTTCCGGGTAATTTATTCAGCACTGTTGCAAAAGGCGGATTAGCTTTTGTAAAGAAGGATTTTATCTCCATGATGGAGTTGTTGATAGATGCCGAGCTAAAGATGTTTAAAGGTATACAAACCCCGGTTATCTTTCTGCAGAATGTTATCACAGATATGCTTTTGGGTTTAGGTATGACTGATTTCCTGGTAGGATTCCATGACTATATTAAAGAAAAGCACAATGCTGAAGCCGGATTTATCACGATGAATTTGCCATTGCTGCTGGATACACTCGAAGGTGCAGGTGTAAGGAACCCGATTGTTTGTGCATCTATAAACAAGATCGGGTTTAGGATGTCTGGCGGTATAGAGCTTTATGAAAAAGTAATAGCTCAGAAAAGATGCCGGCTAATAGCTATGCAAGTATTTGCTGCAGGGGCATTGCCGCCTAAAGAAGCGTTGGAATATGTTTGCAAACTTGATGGTGTTGAATCTATTCTTTTCGGGGCTTCATCCCGCGCTAACATAAAGCAATCAAAAAATCTAATTGATGCCTATAGTAAAGTAGAAGAAGAAAAGTACCTGTAAATAGTTTATTGAGTGCTAAGCAAACTTAGGGGTTATGAAAATAATTGCCTTTTTTGAAAGTTTACTTGCCTGTAAATAAAACTATGAATTTTAAAACATTACGTTAAAATTTAAGTAATAAGTAAGTATATTGTTTTATTAAAAATTTATACAATAATTATGTGTGCAAAACTTTCTGAAATATTACCCCTAATTACAGAAAAAGAGAAGGATAACTCGACGATCCTTCGGGATAATATTAATGTTTATTTATATCATTGGCCACTTTTTGTGGTGTATTTGCTGATCACCCTGGCATGTGATTTCGTTTACTTGATGTTAAATAATCCCACCTATC
>JBQCEA010000166.1:0-15873 GCA_051960695.1 Mucilaginibacter sp.
CTGATTGTGAGCGAAAAGGACGCCAAACGATTATATACTTCTATCCAAACGGCTTTAAAAATGGCCAAGGGTATTATCCGGATAGCCGACAAGGACAACCAGGTATTCTATTACAGTAAATACCTGATGGATCCGGTGTCAGGCATTTCCTACGATGAGCCGCAGCCGAATACATTCTCCTTTAACTCACCTTATGGCGCTTGTGAAAAGTGCGACGGGCTGGGTTATATTTTTGAAGTTGATGAAAATTCAGTTATTCCAAATCCCAAATTAAGCATAATCAATGGCGGGCTTGCACCTTTGGGCGAGTATCGCGAAACATGGATATTCCAGGTTTTAAAAGCATTGGGTAAGAAATATGATTTTTCATTGTCGACTCCGATAGAAAAGCTGCCTAGGGAAATTTTGGATATCATCCTGAACGGTTCGCCGGAAATGGTAACTGTATCGGTTGAGTATAACAAATGGAACGTTCAAAGCTACCAGATCAGTTTTGACGGCATCATACGGATGCTGGAAGACCAGCAGGAACGCCGCAGTGAAGAGGACTTGGGTGACATGGAAAACTATCGCGTGCTGAAAACATGTCCGGTTTGTGAAGGGGCGCGTCTCAAAAAAGAATCGCTTCACTTTAAGGTCGACCATAAGAATATCTTCGAATTGGCTTGCATGGATATTAATACCCTGCAGCAATGGTTCGATAAGCTCGAAGAGCGTCTGAATGAGCGCCAAAATGTAATAGCCCGTGAGATATTGAAGGAGATAAGGGCACGCATCACCTTTTTGCTGGATGTAGGCTTAGGCTATCTGACACTTGACCGTACAGCCCGTACACTCTCTGGTGGAGAGGCACAGCGTATCAGGCTGGCAACACAGATCGGTTCGCAGTTAATGAATGTGATGTATATTCTTGACGAGCCAAGCATTGGCTTACATCAGCGAGATAACGAGCGATTGATCCATGCATTAAAGAATCTGCGCGACCTGGGCAATACTGTGCTGGTTGTGGAGCACGATAAGGACATGATACTGGAAGCGGACCACGTGATCGATATGGGACCAGCCGCCGGTGTACATGGTGGGGAAGTAGTAGCTCAGGGCACACCGAAACAGTTAATGGATGCCCATACGCTGACCACATCATACCTAAATGGTGAAAAACATATAGCCATTCCGGAACATCGCCGGGAAGGTAATGGCAAAGTTCTTTCGTTAAAAAATGCTACCGGGCACAACCTGAAAAAAGTATCAGTTGATTTTCCACTGGGCAAGCTAATAGGTATAACCGGTGTATCGGGCAGCGGCAAATCAAGCTTGATAACAGAAACGCTTTACCCAATACTGAATCATCATTTTTTCAGAGCGAAAAAGCAGCCATTGCCTTATGGCGCTATCGAAGGGTTAGAGCACATCGATAAGGTGATCGAGATCGACCAGACGCCGATAGGCCGCACGCCCCGCTCAAACCCGGCAACTTATACCGGCGTATTTTCAGATATAAGGAATTTATACGTTCAATTGCCGGAATCCAAGATCAGAGGTTACAAACCTGGCCGTTTTTCATTTAACGTAAAAGGTGGCCGTTGCGAAACCTGCCAGGGTGCCGGCATGAAGGTGATCGAAATGAATTTTCTGCCGGATGTTCAGGTGCCTTGTGAAGAATGTGGCGGCAGACGCTATAACCGTGAAACACTTGAAGTACGCTATCGTGGCAAGTCTATTAGCGACGTTTTGGATATGAGCATTGAGACCGCTTGTGAGTTCTTCGAGCATATACCGTCCATCTATCGCAAGATCAAAACGCTTTATGATGTAGGTTTGGGCTATATCACTTTAGGGCAGGCTTCTACTACTTTATCAGGCGGCGAGGCACAACGTGTAAAACTGGCAACTGAGCTTTCAAAGAAAGATACAGGCAATACCTTTTATATACTGGACGAACCAACCACCGGCTTGCATTTCGAGGATATCAATGTGCTGTTAGGTGTTTTGAACCAGTTGGTAGACAAAGGCAATACGGTACTGGTTATTGAACATAACCTGGACGTGATCAAGGTTGTAGACCATGTGATTGACCTTGGCCCGGAAGGCGGTTCGGGAGGCGGAAACATCCTGTTCAGCGGCACACCGGAAGGCTTGTGCAAGGTTAAGAAAAGCTTTACAGGTCAGTTTCTAAAAAAGGAAATGGGGTTATAGAATTATCGAGCAGATCAAAAAATGGTTTGAGCGATAGGCCATCTTATTAATACATCAAACAAATCCTATAATTCCTAACTTTATGGATTATGCTGCCACTTCTAACCTCCTCCCAAATTCGCGATGCCGACGCTTACACCATAGCCCATGAGCCCATTGCCTCCATCGATCTGATGGAACGGGCATCTAAAGCATTTGTAGGTTGGTTTATCAATCACTTTCCTGAAAGTAATAAAAGTATCGCCATCTATTGCGGAACGGGTAACAATGGTGGCGACGGCTTAGCCATTGCCCGAATGCTTTACCAACATGGCTACCAAAAGCTGAATGTTAAAATTGCACGATTTTCCGATAAGTCGACAGACGATTTTAATGAGAATCTTAACCGGCTTAAATCAACGCCGGTACTTATCAAAGAAATTCAACAGGTAGAACAATTCAGCGAAGAAAAAGCAGAGATCATTATCGGTGCATTGCTCGGTACAGGTTTGACAAGGCCATTATCAGGCGACTATGAACGATTGGTGAATTATTTGAATGACCTTAATAAAACTGTTGTATCTGTTGATGTACCAACCGGGCTTTTAGCAGACGGAGAGATAGATACTGACACGGTTGCCTTAAAATCCGACGTAGTGATCACTTTTCAGCAACCTAAGATCAACTTCCTACTGCCCGAATCAGGGTCGTTTATCAAATGCTGGCAGGCGGTTAATATCGGCATTGACGAAAAGTTTATTCAGTCGCTCAATTCTCCTTATCAATTTGTTGAAGAAAAGGATATACGGGCAAAGCTAAAGCCACGACAGCGGTTCAGCAATAAAGGAACATACGGACATGCGTTAATTATAGCAGGCAGGCCTGAAACCATGGGAGCTGCGCTTTTGTCATCATCGGCGTGTGTATATGCCGGGGCAGGGTTAACAACGGCCTGCGTGCCGGAAAGCGGTTTAATTGCGCTGAACAGCTATCTGCCGGAGATAATGGCCATAGTGCGTAAGGAGAATGAACACCCGGACATTGAATGGAAAAAGTTTGATGCAATAGCAATAGGACCAGGTTTAGGCAAGGATGATATGGCGCTGGATATTTTAACTGCTTTGCTTAAAAACTACGACAAACCCGTTGTAATAGATGCGGATGGATTAAACATGTTATCGGCGAATCCAGGTTTATGGGAACATATCCCTAAAGGTTCAATTTTGACACCACATGTAAAGGAATTTGACCGTTTATTTGGCAAGCACGAAAATTGGTGGCAGCGCTTACAAACCGGCAGAAAAAAAGCGAAAGAGTATAATATCTGTATCGTTCTAAAAAATGATTACACCATAACCATCACACCTTACGATCAACTTTTCTTCAATTCCACAAGCAATGCAGCTATGGCCAGCGGCGGTATGGGTGATGCACTGACCGGAATAATAGTCGCTTTATTGGCCCAACAGTACGATTCGCAGGATGCTTGCATTATAGGTAATTACATCCATGGCAAAGCGGGCGACGAATTGGCGTTACCCAACCGGATGCATGTCGTGCTGCCAAGTAACGTCATCAGGCAATTACCAACGACTATTGCAAAGTTATTGGCATAAAAAAAGCGGCCGTAGTATTATCCAAACCGCTTTTTTAATTAAATATTAACTGATCTTATAAAGAACGAATACGCTATGTGGTAAGTCTGATTAAAAGACGTTATTAACTAATTATTGTTACAATGCGATCGGGCTAGGAGCTGTTTTTTAACATAAATTAACATATCAGTAACATAATGTGTGCCAAAATCACCTTTATGAGAAAAAGCGATCCCTGCCTGGTTCAGTTCAGGTGATGTTATACGTCACTTATGGTAATTTGTTTTAGAACTTGCCGATGACCATCATTTCATCCATAGTCGGGGTAGCGCTGCCGCCGCGTGGTTCGAGGGTTACGGCAAAAGCATCGGCAGAAGCAATAGATTTCATTTCCTTCATATCCTTTGAAGTGGTGTCTGCGTCGAATACGCCCAGATCAATGGGTTTACCGTCTACCATCGCCCATAACTGGTACTGATGCTGCTGATCGTTTGCAGGCATTTTGGCATCAGCCATGTCGATCATTACTTTCTTTTTAGCGGGGCTCCAGGCCACCATTAAACTTGCGGACGGTGATTTAGTAGTACCCTTTAGTTTGAGCATTTTAAAGGAAGGGTCGTGCAAAACATTTAATTCATGATCCATCAGGTTAACCCGGTTGGTAAAACGCTGATTTTGTGACTGCAATGAGGTTATTAAAGTATTGGATTGATGTATCTGGTGATAAGCATTTATCAGCGCAGCTATACTCACGATCAATAGCACAAAGCAAGCTGCAAATGCATATTTGTAGATAACTGTCTGTTCAGTCCTCCTGATAGGAACAACATTGCCCGATTTTTCTTCTTTCGGTCTGAAGATCCTATCGTCGCCCAGGTTGGTTACCAGGCTGTTTAATACCCTGTTTCTTAAATTCTCTGATGGGTCTACAGCGTTCTGGTCAGCATACATCTCCAGCGACCTTTCGATCTCTTGCAACTCGGCCTTTATGGAGGGGTGCTTCGCAGCCATAGCTTCAACCTGAAGCCTTTCTTCGGGCGTAACATCTCCCAGAACATAAAGCTCCAATATTCCTGATTCGATATATGCTTTTATATCTTCCAACTTCAATTAAAATATTTCCTCAATTGTATTATAGCCATCCTTAACCTTGTTTTAATAGTTCCAAGGGGCACGCCAAGTTCATCAGCGGCCTCTACATGAGTGTAACCTTTAAAATATACAAGGTCGAGAATGGACTTTTGCTCGGGTTTTAGTGAATCTACAAGTTCCTTTATGCCAAGAAGCTCTGGCTTATAAACCGTATTCCTCTGTTCATCTACAAAAGCTACGTTATTTTCAAGCTCCTGGTTTTTACCCTGATTCCTGAAATCTTTCGAGCGCAGCTTGTCTATAGCCAGGTTACGTGCAATGTTCACCATCCAGGTAAACAAGCGGCCTTTCTCGGCACTATAGCTCGAAAATGAGCTCCAGATCTTTACAAAGGTTTCCTGTAATACATCTTCGGCTGTGGCCGTGTCATTAACGATACGTGAAATGATACCAAACAGAGAAGCGGAATACATATCGTACAATGCTTCAGCAGCAATCTTTTCCCGGCGGCGTAACCCGAGTACAAGCTCCTCTTCAGATAGTGATATTTTTTGCTTCCTGGCCAAGTACTATGAAGGTAGTAATCCTAATTTAGATTTCAAACAGATGTTTTTCTGCGTGATATGACGAGCGTACCAGTGGTCCGCTTTCTACATATCTGAAACCCATGTCCAGGCCAATTTGTTTGTATTTGGCAAACTGATCAGGATGTATCCAGTCTATTACCGGATGATGATTACGTGTTGGCTGTAAATATTGGCCTAATGTTAAGATATGTACACCGGCATTAAGCAGATCGCCCATAGCTTCCAGCACATCTTCTTCGGTTTCGCCTAAGCCCAGCATGATGCCCGATTTAGTACGCAGGCCGGCTTTTGATATATGCCTCAAGCAATCAAGGCTGCGATCGTATTTGGCTTGTATTCTTACTTCGCGGGTAAGGCGGCGGACGGTTTCCAAGTTATGCGAAACTACTTCCGGTCTTACTTCTAATACCCGCTCCAGGTTTTCCCATATGCCTTTAAAATCTGGCAGAAGGGTTTCAAGCGTAGTTTCAGGGCTTTCCCTGCGAATGGCATTAATGGTTTCGGTCCAGATAATAGAGCCACCATCTTTCAGATCGTCACGGTCAACTGAGGTAATAACACAATGTTTTACCTGCATCAGTTTTACCGAATTAGCCACACGATTTGGTTCGTCCATATCAACAGCCAATGGCCGGCCGGTTGCAACCGCGCAGAATGAACACGAACGGGTACAGATATTACCCAGTATCATGAATGTAGCCGTACCAGCACCCCAGCATTCGCCCATGTTAGGGCAATTACCGCTCTCGCAAATGGTGTGAAGTTTGTGTGTATCAACTAAGCTGCGTACATGCGCATATTCTTTACCCACAGGAAGTTTCACCCGCAGCCAGTCGGGTTTGCGTTGCGTTTGACTTACTGGTATTACCGGCAATTCGATCATGATGCAAAGTTAGTTAAAAACCCCCTAACCCCCTAAAGGGGCAATTGATTTATTGGGGTGACGTAAAATATTACACTTAATTGATGTGGCAAAAACAAGCTAAAGATGCTATGTTTGCACATACAAACTTAAAAATCCCCCTTCAGGGGGAATAGGGGGCAAAAATGGCAACTGTAGAAACCACATACGTAGGCGATTTAAGAACTGAAAATATACATGTTCAGTCAGGCACAAAAATATTAACTGACGCTCCGACTGACAATCAAGGCAAAGGCGAGGCATTTTCACCAACTGACCTGCTTGCCGTAGCCTTAGGCACTTGTATGCTTACAACCATTGCAATAAAAACACGTAACGATGGGATCAATATCGACGGTGCCAAATGTTCTGTCACCAAGGTTATGTCTTCAAATCCTCGTCGCGTGGCTGAAATACAGATCAAATTAAACTTCCCTAAACAGTATGCTGAGAACGAGCAAAAATTATTAGAAGAGATAGCGCTAACCTGCCCGGTTTATTTAAGCCTGCATCCTGATCTTAGAAAAACGGTTGATTTTGGTTGGTAGTTAGTCTACTACAGAGATCGCCTCTTCCATAGAGATATGACCGTGGGACTGGTCAAGAATACACTCGCCGTCTTTGATCACCAATAATTGGGGTGATTCATGGTGCACCTGGAAATCTTCAGCTATTTGGTTGGATATATCACGGTACCTGATCAGGTCCAGAAAATAAACCGGCAATTCTTCCGGTAAATGATCTTTATCCATTTCCAGCCTTCTTTTGGCCATCAGGCTGATAGAGCAACGTATACTGTGCTTAAAAATAATGCTGTATCCCTTTTGTTGTTTAATCTCCTGCACTTGCTCAGCAGATTCCAGCGGTATCCAATTCATATAAAATAAAAACTAAAACAGTCTGCAAAAATAATACGCAGAAGGCGAAATAGTTTGTACGGGATATAAAAATGACTATCGGCTGTTTTTTGGATATGTTGAGTAGGCCGGGCAAAGCTTATTTGAGCATGATGCCAGCGTACCAACAGCTAAGGCAAAAAGGGCTATGTAGATTATCTTTTTCATCTTTTACTAATTATTCGTTTTAACGTAAATCAGTTCTTCAATGTTTCAGCCAGGTTAGCCATTTTTATGGCAGTGATTGCGGCTTCATCACCTTTGTTACCATGCTTGCCACCTGCACGGTCTATTGCCTGTTGCTGGTTGTCAGTTGTTAGCACACCAAAAATAACCGGCTTTGAATGTTTAATAGCGACATTACTGATACCATTAGCTACCGCATCGCAGATAAAATCGAAATGCCGTGTTTCACCCTGTATCACACAACCCAGGCAAATAACGGCGTCTAAATGGAGGCTTTTAAGCAATAGGTCAGCGCCTGATGTCAATTCAAAACTTCCGGGCACTGCATAAGTAAAAATATTCTCTGGCAAAGCACCATTGTCGACCAGGCTTCGATAGGCACCCTGGTACAAAGCATTGGTTATCTCAGCATTCCATTCGGCTACAACTATGCCAAACCGGTAGTTAATTGCCGATGGTATCTCAGTGTTCGAAAAGTCAGAAAGGTTTTTTAGCTGTGTTGCCATTGATAGTTGTATTGGTTGTAAAAGATGAAGTAGTTGTATTAGTTACTGCTGTGATGTAATTTAGATAAAATCCATTTATCACAACTAATTCAACCAATATAACTACTACAACCAGTATAACTTACTACTTATTTCGCGTCCGCACGAGCTATATAGCCATCAATGCTTTGCGCTTCGTTGCTTTCAGGATAATCGCTTTTAATTCTTTTATAAGTATCCGAAGCATCTTTATAGTCGTTCTGTGCTTCATACACCAAACCAAGTTTTTTCAGGTAAAATGGTGATAAAAAGTTATTGCTTGCTTTATCTACGGCTTTCTTAAAATAAGTTACCGCCTTGTCGTAATCTTTTAATTCGACATAAGCATCACCTATTCCACCTAATGCTTCAGCAGCAACCATATTGTCGCCCCCACGGTAATTATTCAGGTTATCGATGGCTTTGCGGTATTCGCCTTTATTCAAATAAGCGGTACCCAGGTAAAAATAAGCCAGGTTAGCTGATTTGGTGTTGCTGTAATCACTCACTATCTTTTCAAATCCAGGGTAGCCGGCGTCGCCTTTTATAGCCTTGTCCCACTGTTTTTTCTCCCAGAAATCCTGGGCCACATACATTTGGCTTGCAGCTTTTTCATCCCTCGGAGCGAGGTATAATTTCTGATATCCTAAGTAAATAAGCACCATTGCTACAATAGCGCCGGCAATAAATATTAAGCTTTTCTGGTTCTCGCGCACAAATTTGCCCGTTTGTCCAAAATCATCGTGTTGTGCTGCGACTTTGGTATTCACCTGGGTTTTTGACATTTCTATTCTAAAATTAAGTTTGCAAAAATACTGTTTTCAAATTTGTTGGCAATAGTGATGTGTAATTATTTATAGTCAGTTTATTAAATGAGTTAACGACCCTTTAATGGACACAAACAACTTAATCATTACCTTTGAGACCAATGTATCTGCAACGACTGTCCGTTATCAATTTTAAGAATTATGCCGAAGCCGAGCTTGAATTCAGCGAAGGCGTAAATGCTTTTACAGGAAATAACGGCGCGGGTAAAACCAACTTACTGGATGCGATACATTATCTGTCGCTTTGTAAAAGTTATTTTAACCCCATCGATAGTCAGCAGATAAAACAGGGCACTGATTTCTTTGTGATCAACGGCGTGTTTGATAAGAACAGCAAGAATGAAACTATCTCTTGTGGGGTAAAACGCAATCAGAAGAAACAATTCAAACGAAACAAAAAGGAATACCAGCGATTGGCAGATCACATCGGTTTATTCCCATTGGTGATGGTATCGCCCTATGATATCAGCATTATTATTGAAGGCAGTGAGGAACGCCGTAAATTTATCGATAACGTGATCTCGCAAACGGACAACCATTATCTCGACGAACTGATCACTTATAATAAGATACTCATTAACCGTAATGCTTTATTGAAGCGCATAGCTGACACGGGCAGCTATGACCCGGAATTATTGGCCGTACTGGATGAACAACTGATAAACTCGGGAAACAAGATATTTGAAAAACGTAAAACCTTTATGGAAAGCTTTACATCAATATTTAATAAGCACTACCGTTTTTTGAGTGAAAATGCTGAACAGGTAGACCTGGTATACGAATCGCAATTGTTGCTGGATAGTTTTAGCACCCTGCTTAAGAAGAATATAGAGAAAGACCGCACTTTGGAGCGTACTACCGGTGGTATCCACCGTGATGAGCTGCAATTTTCAATACACGGCATGCCAATGAAAAAGTTTGGTTCACAGGGGCAGCAAAAATCTTTTTTAATAGCACTTAAGCTGGCACAATACAGCTACCTGTATCAGCAAAAAGGTTTTAAACCGCTGCTGCTACTGGATGATATTTTCGATAAGCTGGACGACAACCGTACTACCAAACTGATGCAGATGATCTCGGAAAATGATTTTGGCCAGGTTTTTATTACCGATACCAGTTCAGAAAAAGTTGAACGCATTTTTAAACGTATCGGTGTAGATGTAAAGCTATTTAAAGTTAAAGGAGGCGAAGTAGATGCGTAAGGCCAATGATAAAACCCTGAAAGAGGCTATTGAGCAGATGCTGCAGGTTTATAAGATCAAGAATCGTTATGATGAGACCGGCATTATCAATTTGTGGCCGGAGTTGGTGGGCAAATCTGTAGCGAACCGAACCAAAGAAATATTTATTCGAGATAAAAAGCTTTTTGTGAGAATAGAATCATCCGTAATAAAAAACGAATTGCTATTGATGCGGACGCAGATAATAGAGAAAATAAACACGGATGCGGGCAGCAACCTGGTTGAAGAAATTATCTTCCTCTAGACCAGCGCGACCTTGCTAAAGATTTCTTTCTGAAATCATCACTAATGATGGAGTAACCAAGAATAACAAAGCCGGGAGTAATGAAAACCAGTTGCACTTCAGGCGGGTGGTGAAGGAAAAACAAAGAGTTCACAAAGATTATTGCAACGATGATCAACGAATAGATGAGACACTTAATAAGTAGTTTCATAAAATAGCTTGTAATGTACTGGTCAAACTACAAATTTCCTGCCACAGCCGTTTAAAGCTATAACAAACAGATTAACAATAAGGTAAAGGTATTAACTTAAATTAATAAAGTCAAGCAGGGATGAGGAAATTATTCCCGGAAAATGGAATTTCGTTCACCATTCCCGGGAATAAATTAGAATTTCTCGAAAGAAGAGAAGAAGAAATTACCTTCTATTTGAGCGTTCTCGTCTGAATCTGAGCCATGTATGGCATTGGCATCGATTGACTTAGCAAACAGGTTACGGATAGTACCAGCTTCTGCTTTAGTTGGATCAGTTGCGCCTATCAGCTTGCGAAAATCTTCTACAGCGTTATCTTTTTCCAGAATGGCTGCAACTATCGGCCCCGACGACATGAATGATACCAGGTCGTTATAGAATGGGCGTGCCTTATGCACAGCATAAAACTGTCCGGCTTTTTCCGGGGTCAGCCAAATGTATTTCATTGCGGTAATCTTGAAGCCGCCCTTAATGATATGATCAAGTATAGCGCCGATGTGGCCATTGCCAACTGCATCAGGCTTGATCATAGTGAATGTTTTATTGGTTTCCATGGTGCTTTTAAATTCGCCGCAAAAGTAGCGTTTTAAACGTTACAAACTAAACCCTTTTTTGCTTTATATTAGATAGTTCGGATTTGATTTATTTAATTAGCTTTGCAGCTATTTTTTAAACCAGATGCTGGAATTAGCTGAACTTGCCCAATTATTAAAGCAGCCGCGCAAAATTGTGATCACCACACATCATAAGCCTGATGGTGATGCAATGGGATCGTCGCTGGGCTTATATAATTACCTGATCCAGCAGGGCCACCACGCAAAAGTCATCACCCCTACCGATTACCCTGATTATTTCGCATGGATGCCGGGCAATGGCGAGGTGATCGTTTATACCGAACATCTTGAAGAATCGGCCATGCTTGTTACTGAAGCTGAATTAATCTTCTGCCTGGATTTCAATACGCTAAGCCGTATAAATGAATTAGGCGAGTTGGTAAGGAACAGCAGTGCGGTAAAGATCATGATCGATCATCACCTTGAACCTGAAGATTTTGACGATTACCGCCATTGGGACATCAATGCTTGCGCCAGTGCACAATTGGTTTACGATTTTATCGTCAACCAATTGAACAATCGCGCACTGATCAATAAGGATGTTGCTGCCTGCCTTTACACAGGTATCATGACGGATTCAGCATCATTCAGACTGCCTAATACTACAGCCAATGTTCATCGCATTGCAGCCGAGCTGATAGAGCTTGGCGCAGTGAACTGGCATATTCATGAACTGGTATACAATAATTTGTCAGAAAACCGGTTACGTTTTCTTGGCCATTGCCTGAGTAATAAGCTGGAAGTGCTGTATGAATTTAATACAGCTATTATCTGGATAAACAGGCAGGAACTGAAGGAATATGAAGTAGCTACGGGAGATACTGAAGGGATAGTGAATTATGGCCTGTCAATTGAGGGAATACGTTTAGCGGCTTTTATCGTGGAGCGGTCTGACAGGGTGAAACTTTCACTAAGGTCAAAAGGTGAATTCCCGGCTAACGAGATTTGTAAAAAATATTTTAATGGAGGCGGTCACCGCAATGCAGCGGGCGGCACGTCAACCGATAGCTTAGAAGAAGTTATTAAACAATTTAAACTAATTTTACCAGAATACAAAAAACTATTAATACAGTAAAAATGAAGAAAAACTTAATGTTTTTAGCATTAGCAGCAATTGGATTAGTAAGCTGCAATGGCGGATTTAAAAAAGGCCAGGGAGGCTTATTATACAATATTCATACTGATAAAAGCGGACCCAAAATACAGGTTGGCGACTTTTTCGCAGTGAACGTGGTTGCCAAAACAGATGCCGACTCGGTACTGTTCAGCTCTTATGAGCAAGGGCACCCATCGCTTGTTGTACTTCAGAAACAACAAACACATGGTGATGTAATGGATGTTTTCCCTTACCTTACCGAGGGTGACAGCGCAACCGTAAAAACCAATATCGATTCGGTATTTAAAAAGGGCATGCGCAAACCTCCCATCAAAGGCAAATACATTATCTATGAGGTGAAAGTTGAGAAAGTTATCCCTCGCGGCAAATTAAGCGATACTGCATTTAATAGCAAGGTAACTGCATACATGAAAGGCCAGGCTGATGTAATGAGAAAAGCTGAACCGGCTAAGATCAAGAAGTATATAGACGACAATAAGCTGGTAGGTACAACTACTCCTTCAGGCTTGTTCTATACCATCACTCAACCAGGTGCAGGTCCTAAACCGGCAGTAGGCGATACCGCAGTAGTATTCTACACCGGCCGTTTCCTGAATGGTAAAATATTCGAAACCAACGTTAAGGATGTAGCTCAGAAAAATAAACTGTACAATCCGGGCTTAAAATATGAAGCTATTCACTTACCACTTGGCGTTAAACGGGTAATACCTGGTTGGGACGAAGGCCTTATGCTACTAAACAAGGGCGCAAAAGCAACATTTGTTATCCCTTCAAGATTAGCTTATGGCGAGCAAGGCTACGCTCAGATACAACCGTTCACCCCGCTTGTATTTGAAGTAGAATTGGTTGACATCATTCATCCAAATCCAAATGCGCCAAAACCTACACCGCCGGCATTAGTACCACCGAACCCGTCGGCACAGGCACCTAAAGGCAAATAATTAATTTCAAAATAGCCCTCCGACAAAATCGGGGGCTTTATTTTTTTAAGATGAAAAAATTCCTTCTGATCGTTTTCTTCTTCGCGGCAGTTGCTATAGAAGTTAGGGCACAAAACGATTTTACACATACACCAAAAGGCGCATTGGTAAAAAAGTTTACCAATAATCCCGGAGATAAGATCAAAATAAACGACGTAGTTACGTTTGATGTAGTACAAAAAACCGAAAAGGACTCTGTACTTTTCAGCAGTTACCAGATGGGCCACCCGGTAAAGATCCAGATACAAGCATCTCAAAATGCGGGCGATCTGATGGATGTTCTTCCTCTTTTAACAACTAAAGATAGCGCCTACGTAAAGATCCCGACTGATTCGGTCTTTATCGGGCACGAGCAGGAAAGGCCGCCCTTCTTACCTAAAGGCAGCAACCTGGTGTATGTGATCAAGATCGAAAGGATACAATCCTTAAATGATGCTATTGCCGAAAGGGACTCAGCAATGGCAAGCATGAAAACGGCCGAAAAAACGTCGCTGAACAAATATATTGCCGATAATAAACTGGTGGTAAAAACCACGCCTTCAGGTTTAAAATATGTTATTACGCATGCCTCGGTAAAACCAAAGCCGCTTCAAGGCGATACCGTGTATGTCAACTATACCGGCCGCACCCTTGATGGCAAAGTATTTGATTCGAGCATACAAAGCGTAGCTCAGGAAGCCGGCTTACAGCAACCAGGCCGCACTTATGAGCCGCTTAAATTTGCGGTTGGCTCTGGCTCAGTAATTAAAGGCTGGGACGAAGGGTTTTTGTTACTAAATGAAGGCGCTAAAGCCAAATTACTGATACCATCAGATCTGGCTTACGGTTCTGAAGGTGCAGGGCAGGATATTCCGCCATTTAGCAGTTTAATATTTGATGTGGAACTGGTGAAGGTAAAACGTATAAAACACGCGGCAACACCGGCCAGGAAAACGACCACGGTCAGGAAAAAAACAACTACGGCTAAAAGCAAAAAGAAAAGCTGACATAAAGCCCCCGATAATCCGGGGGCTTTTTATTTTTGCATTATGGTTCTTACCGACACGCATACCCATCAATACTATCAAACAGATTCCGATAAACGCCGGCAATTAATGCAGCGTTGTTTGGATAATAGCATAAGCCGCTTGTTTTTGCCTAACGTCGATTCTGCATCTATTGATCTTGTTTTTAGCCAGGTAAATACTTTTCCTGATAATTGTTTTGCTATGCTTGGACTGCATCCCTGTGAGGTGAAAGAGAACTGGCAGCAGGAGTTGGATACCATACATGCAGCTATTGGCCGGCATAAGATATATGCCATTGGCGAAATTGGTATTGACCTGTATTGGGATAAAACCACGCTTAAGCAGCAGATAGAGGCATTTAAGATACAGATAGGCTGGGCAAAAGAGCTCAAGCTACCGATAGTGATCCATTGCCGTAATTCTTTTGATGAAGTTTTTAGTGTTCTGGAGGAAGAGCATGATGAAAATTTACGCGGTATACTACATTGCTTTACCGGCACATTAGAACAGGCACAAAAACTGATTGAAATGGGATTTTACCTGGGTATAGGCGGTGTAGTTACCTATAAGAATTCGGGTTTGGATAAAGTTGTAAGCCAAATTGACCTAAAACATATAGTTTTAGAAACGGATTCT
Organism: Mucilaginibacter sp.; assembly: GCA_051960695.1. Taxonomy (GTDB): domain Bacteria; phylum Bacteroidota; class Bacteroidia; order Sphingobacteriales; family Sphingobacteriaceae; genus Mucilaginibacter. Next base: position 14,853 of record JBQCEA010000166.1, read on the forward strand.
CCTTATCTTACGCCGGTTCCATACCGCGGCAAACCGAATGAAAGCTCGTACCTGATCTATGTGGCCGAAAAAGTAGCCGATCTGCACCAGGTAGATCTTGAAACGGTAGCCCGGATCACAACTGAAAATTCAAAGATCATATTTGCCGTGTGAGCCGCATTTTTTTACATTTAAACAAATATCATTTTAATGAACCAGATACTGATCATCTATACCGGGGGGACAATAGGTATGATGACCGACCCCAAGACCAAAGCGCTCAGGCCCATCAATTTTGAGCAGATAATGGAAAACGTTCCTGAACTGGAGCGCCTTAACTGCAAGATAATGGTCCATTCTTTCGAGCATATCATCGATTCATCTAACATGAATCCGCAGATATGGAGTGAGATAGCAGGTCTTATAAAGCGCAATTATGACCAGGTAGATGGTTTTGTGATATTGCATGGCTCAGATACGATGGCCTTCACCGCATCGGCATTGAGTTTTATGCTCGAGAATTTGGCTAAGCCAGTCATCTTTACGGGCTCACAACTGCCTATCAGTGCTATACGTACTGATGCTAAAGAAAACCTAATGACGGCGATTGAAATTGCAAAGGCGAAAAAACAAGACCGCTCCCGTGTACCTGAGGTTTGTATCTATTTCGATTATAAACTATTCCGCGGCAACCGGGCTTTTAAATACAATTCATCCAAGTTCGAGGCTTTCCGTTCGCCAAATTATCCTATCCTGGCGGAGTCGGGCGTACACCTCAAATTCAGCATAAATGATATTCGTCAGCCACTGGAAGATCAGCTAAAAGTTCACCAGAAATTAGCAAGCGATGTTGCGGTGCTTAAGCTCTACCCGGGCATGAGTCCGAAAGTAGTCGAAACCATCTTATCAGCTGATGTACGCGGCATTGTAATGGAAACATTTGGTGCAGGAAATACAACTACCGATAAATGGTTCACAGACTTACTAAAAGGCGCTATTGCGAGTGGAAAAGTGATCGTGGATATCTCTCAATGCAAGGTAG
>JBQCEA010000167.1:0-6672 GCA_051960695.1 Mucilaginibacter sp.
TGGTAATGTGATGTTTGTAAGGCTTTGCATGTATACCTTTTGGCGTGGACCGGTGATCATCCTTATCGGCTCTGTGTTTGCCATATGCATGTTCAAAAATATGATCACGCTAAAGCGGGGGCGGATAAATCATTGGTTAGGTATAGTGCTGTTATCAGTTGCCATAGTCATGCGCACGCCTAACTTTTTATTTTATACAAAATATATCTCTCAATATCTGTCAACCATTTTAATTGCCTTTGTTGTCTTGCTTGCTTTGCAGCCGGATACATTGCTTACAAAGGTATTCAGCAGTAAACTAATGGTACGGATAGGCATACTTTCCTATAGCTTATACATCTGGCAGCAGTTGTTTGTTGGCTCAAATCCCTGGCAACCATGGATGCGTAGATTATACGGCTATCCCATGTGGCAATTGATAATATTAAAGCTCGTAGCTGCATTTTTTATAGCAATATGCTCTTATGCTTTTGAAAGAAGATTCCTAAAAATAAAGGATAGGTTTAAATATAGGCAAATAGGTGACGCGTCAAGCGCGCAGCATGTAGTGGCACTCGAAGCCTGAGTAATAAAACGTCATTAAAGACGGTAAAATATTCTTTTCCCTGCAACGTATTCAACTAGTTAAGCGTCTTTTTATCAGAAGCTTTAAAACTTAGGGAAGATGCTTAAAAATTACTTCAAAATTGCCTGGCGCAACCTGCTTAAGAGTAAGGTTTATTCTTCTATCAATATTTTGGGTTTGGCGTTTGGCATGGCAGTCGCTATGCTGATCGGCTTTTGGATGTATGACGAGCTGACCTTCGATCATTATCACACTAATCATAAAAAGATTGCACAGGTAATGATAACCCAAACTTTTAACGGCGAAACCGGCACCGGGCAGGCGATGGCTATTCCGCTGGGATGGGAGCTTCGTAATAAATATACTTCCGATTTTAAATATGTAACGCTTTGTTCGTGGAACTTTGGTTTTATTATTGGTGCAGGCGAGAAGAAGCTCTCAAAATCAGGTATGTGGGTTCAGCCTGAATTCCCCACGATGATGAGCCTGGAAACAGTAAGCGGTAATTTAAAGGCATTGACCGATCCGTCGTCTGCATTGATCGATCAATCGTTAGCTACAGCGCTTTTTGGCAACCAGGATGCTGTGGGTAAAACCATCCGCATGAATAATAAGTATGATTTCAAAGTTGCCGGTGTTTATAAGGATATTCCCAAGAACTCATCATTTAACGATACACATTTCCTTTTGTCGTGGGATAAATATGCGACGACGGAAGACTGGATAAAACGGGCCCTGACACAATGGGATAATCATAGCTTCCAGATCTTTGTACAGATGAACGATAATGTGGATATGGCCAAAACGTCTGCCAAGATCGAGCTCATCACCCAGAAGTATGTGAAGAAAGAAGAGGGCAATGAGCATCTGCTATTACACCCGATGGATAAATGGCGTTTATACAGCGATTTTGAGAATGGTAAGATCAAAGGCGGCCGTATTGAATATGTATGGCTGTTTGGCATCATCGGCGTATTTGTATTAATGCTGGCCTGTATCAATTTCATGAACCTGAGCACGGCACGTTCTGAGAAGCGGGCAAAAGAGGTAGGTATCCGTAAGGCGATCGGTTCGATGAGACAGCAGCTTGTTACCCAATTTTTAAGCGAATCGGTATTAATGGCCGGGCTCGCATTGGTTTTCGCCCTGATTATTGTCATGCTGTTCCTTCCATTCTTTAATGTCATTGCTGACAAGAGTATGTCCATCCCTTGGGTCAACCCGGTATTTTGGATCGTAGTACTTTTGGTTACGGCGTTTACAGGGTTTATTGCCGGCAGTTATCCGGCGTTCTATCTTTCAGGTTTTAACCCGGTGAAAGTATTGAAAGGTACTTTTAAAGCCGGCCGATTGGCAGCGTTACCCCGCAGGATATTAGTGGTATTGCAGTTTACCATTTCAGTAACACTCATTATTGGTACCATCATCGTTTTTCAGCAAATACAATACGCCAAAAACCGGCCGGTTGGTTACACCCGTCAGGGGCTGATCGCTATCGATATGAGTACACCCGACCTATATGGACATTATGACGCGCTAAGAAATGATCTGATCGGTACCGGCGTAGTGGAGAACATGGCCGAATCATCAAGCCCGACCACCGATGTTTTCAGTAACCAGATAGGATTCGACTGGGATGGAAAGCAGCCGGGCACTAACCCGCTTTTTGGCACCATAGCTGTTACCCGTGATTTTGGTAAGACTATCGGTTGGCACATAAGGCAGGGCCGGGATTTTTCACGTGATTTTGCAACAGACACAAGCGCCATGATATTGAACCAGGCGGCTGTTCAGCTCATCGGGTTTAAAGACCCGATCGGTAAGATCATCCGAAAAGATAAAAAAGTATATACCGTTGTCGGTGTGATTGACAATATGGTAATGCAATCGCCTTATATGCCGGTTCAGCCAACCATTTTTATGGTAGATTATAACTGGGCCAATATTATTACTGTTAAGATAAAACCGTCTGCTCATCTGCAGGATGCTCTGGCTAAAATAGGAGGTGTTTTTAAAAAATATAATCCTGCAAGCCCCTTCGAATATCATTTTACAGATGAGATGTACGCAAAAAAGTTCTCTGATGAAGAACGTATCGGTAAGCTGGCATCTATTTTTGCCATACTTGCAATATTTATTTCTTCACTAGGCTTATTTGGGCTGGCTTCATTTGTAGCAGAACAGAAAACCAAGGAGATCGGTGTACGCAAGGTATTGGGCGCTTCAGTATTGAACTTGTGGGGAATGCTGTCCAAAGATTTTGTGATACTGGTAACTATCTCCTGTGTATTGGCCGTTCCCATATCATGGTACTTCCTGTCGGGTTGGTTGAAGCACTATCAATACCACACGCCAATGTCCTATTGGATATTTATTGTAGCTTGTATTGGGGCAATGGCTATTACTTTACTTACGGTAAGTTACCAGAGTGTGAAAGCAGCTATGGCAAATCCAGTGAAGAGTTTAAGGACAGAATAATCATTGTTGAGGTTATCCCCTGCCTAAAAGCTCGTCAAGCTTGTTGCGTTCGGTTTGCAGCTCGCGGGAAAGTTTTAGCTCTTTTTCGTGGGCCTTGGCTTTGAAGTTTTTATATTCTTCTTCTATTTCCTCATAAAGCTCGGTACGATGTTTAGCTTCATGTTTATGTTTTGCGGTAGTAATAATAACAATAGCCAGGGCAATTGCCAGGCCGCCAACCAGGCTGAACATAACCACATTATAGGTTGATTTTGACATTGGCGCACCAAATACACTGATCGCATCCACTTTAGCATTCGATTCGGTCAACGATTGGTCTTTACTTGTTACGGTTGTTCTTAAACTATCAACCGATTTGCCTTGTGAAGCGAGTTTCGCTTGCGCATCTTTTAACTGGCGGCGGTTCTGGTTCAGGGTATCCATCGCATTCTTCCATAAGGCGGCTATCAGCGGCTGCTGAAAATGGTATGTTTTAGTAAGCAGATATTGATATTGACCATTAAGCGTCTTATCATTTAACTGCGACGGATCCATTTGCGCTTTCATTGCATTGGCTTGCGCCGTATCACTTGTATGCGCAACAGGCGGCATAACAGGTTTGATATAATGATGAGCTGGCTTATTGAGAACGGGGGTTTTTACAGCATTAATAGGCACATGCTTGGCTTTTTTAACGCTATCCTGTGCAAGAGCCTGCGCCGCACATAAGCCAAAAGATAGGGATATAGCTAAAAAACCTTTCAATAAGTATTTCATCATGTTCTGGAATTAGGCGGTAAGTTAATTATTAATTAAAATAATCAGGTTAAAAAATTGTTTTTATTCCTTTATACTTCTCTTTTGGCATAAAAGATATACTAATTTAAAGAAAATTCGGGCTCAATATTGCAAGTATCGGGATGCTTTAAGCGTAAATTGTTTGGGCATAGTTATATTAGCAGCATGAATATCGGTATCATCGGTCTCGGCGACATGGGCAAACTCTATGCAAAGGCTTTTTCAAAGGCAGGGTATAAGGTTTGCGGGTGTGACCTGCCGGAAAATAAAGAGCGACTGGAACAAGAGCTTGAACCATTTGGTATTAAAGTGATGGATGACGGGCGCGACGTTGCCCGTGCCAACGACCTGATCGTTTATTCCGTTGAGGCCGACAGGTTAGCTAAAGTGGTTGCAGCTTACGGCCCTTCGACTAAATACGGTGCTATTGTAGCTGGACAAACCTCTGTAAAGCACCCGGAAATAGAAACTTTTGAACGATATCTGCCAGCAGATGCACAGATCATTACCTTCCACGCTATGCATGGTCCGGGCTTTGAACCTAAAGGACAAAAGCTGATATTGATCAGGCACAGATCAGATGATCCGGCCTACAAAAGGATGCTGGAGCTATTTACCGACGTTGGAACAGATATAGTAGAATTATCTGATTTTCATGAACATGATAAGATTGTTGCGGATACCCAGGCTGTAACACATGTTGGTTTTGAAAGTATGGGCACTGCATGGAAGGGAGCGGGGTTTTTCCCATGGGAAAACGGATCATACCTCGGTGGTATAGATAATGTGAAGATACTGACAACCCTGCGCATTTTCGGTTATAAGGCGCACGTGTATGCCGGTTTAGCTATCCTGAACCCATATGCCCGGCAGCAGGTAAAGCAATATGCTGTATCTGAATCTGAATTATTTAAGCTGATGATCCAGGAAGAAGAGGAAGCTTTTAGGGCGAGACTTTACCGAGGCCGCGATTTTGTATTTCATGAGAGCCGCAAACCTATTATGCTGAATGATCAGGTGATGAAGGAGTTCTCACTCTCTTCTCATCATGAAGTACAAAAGCCCAATTCGCACCTGAGCATATTGAGCATGGTTGACGCCTGGTACCATTTAGGTGTAAACCCCTATGATAATCTCATTTGCCAGACACCGCCCTTCCGCCTGCGCTTAGGTATCGCTGAATATTTGTTCAAAAACGAGGAACTCTTGGAAGAGTCTATCAAAACCGCACTTTATGATAAAACCATTCGCGGTGATGATCTGGAATTCCATTCAGCGGTAAGGGAATGGTCGGCCATTATCGGTTATGGCGATATGGAAGGCTATAAAACACATTTTAACCAGGTGCAGGCGTTTTTCCAGGACAGGCTGGAAGAAGGTAAAAAACAAAGTGCCGAACTGATCAGGCGGCTGATGATGGAGTAACATTTCCGTAAAAGTGTTATCTTCATCACTGATTATGTAAACCCATACTTAAACCTTGATCACAAACGATGAAAATCATCCGCATAATTAGAGTTTGCCTGCTATTATGGGGCTAGGAATCTTTGTTTTTAGATTAGGTATGTTTACTTATCAAGGGAACAATTTAGGGCCCTTGGTGAGCAAACAGGTATTCCTACATTTATTCCTAAATAAAATATAAATCCCAAACCTTATATCATGAAACAATACCCGGCCAAATTAAAACTGATCTTTCTTCCTTTTTTATTCTTGTCTGCTGCTACTATAGTCGTTTATACCTTTTTACACTGGTTGCTTTTTATAAAAACAGTTATCGTTCCGGTAGACGAGGATATCTTAAATTTTTGGGGACCTATGGTATTTCCCGGCATACCTATCCTTATATGGTTGCGCCCCAGAATAAAACTGCTGAATTTGAAAAATAAAAGTGGAAAAGGCGACCCTCTAGGTGGATTTATATTTTTTTTATGGATCGCAATGGCTGTTCCAGTAATTATTGCACAAAGTTATCTGGTGACAGCATCAGGAAAGTTGACCGAACTCGACAGCATAAGCCAGATCAGTAAGTTACCTGCAACTAAGTATTATAAGGTTAAACATTATTATATTGACAAAAACTTAGTGGCTTTTTCTACAAGATTTACTACAAGCGGAAAATATAACCAGAATTTTGATATGTACATCTATGCCGCTGTGCCAGTATTTGATGTGAACAGGGCTGTAAAAACGCATCATTTTAAGATATCATCACCACATTCAACTATAAACAGTGATAATGCTTTGATCGTTGTTAACGGCAGGCCTACGTCACGTGATAGTTTGGAAAAAATAAATCCGCGTGCTATAAAACAGATCACCGTATTAAAAGGCCCGCAAGCAAAAGCTATTTATGGAGACGATGCGAAAGATGGCGCTATACTCATACAAACTAATCCATTTTACAAAGGGCCAGATACGTTATCAGTAGTAAATGACGGTAATAGCAGCATTATTCCAGACGCATGGATAGGAGTTAAGTTTGAAAAAACCATTAGTAACAAGTTAACTCCCGACCAAAAACAAGGGGAATATGAAGATTTTGCAAAGTCATCCCAAAAGGATTTTAATGCTAAAAAACTTGATTCGTTTATATATCTTGATCACGTAGCCTATGGAGAAGATCAAAAAGGCTATTTGAAGGCGATAAACAAAAATGATTTTTATACTTCAAATAATCCGCGTATAATTTTAAATACTGTTAATGAGCCTTTCGAAGCCAGGAATGGGCAAAAACTTCCGTGGATATTCGGGTCATTTGCTATAGGCGCAGTTGTATTTATGCTTTTGTTGCTTATTAAACCATTAAGGAATGGTGTTGATCTGCAGACCGAAGAAACCAATGCAAATGT
>JBQCEA010000168.1:0-3446 GCA_051960695.1 Mucilaginibacter sp.
AATTTTTTCTCATATAAGAATTATGGTAAGGTTGGTTATTCGTTGTCGCTGCAAAGAAACAGAAAAAGGTCAGCTGGTTACTTTGGTAACAGATATGTTACAATTGTGCAACCTGATTCCTGGCAGCTGCAATTATTTCCCTTCAGTAAGGCCTTTCCAATCGTCAGAGCGGAACGGGCTTACAGGATAACCCTGTTTATTGAAAAGATTAGCTTCAACCGGGGCATCTGTCCAGCCGTAACGTACCGCTATGGGCTGCGAAACCTGGCTGCACCAAACCTTAACCTGGTTGCCTGTTATTTGGGCTTGTGCATAATAGAATTTATGATCGGCTCCGGCTAATTCAAAACCTTTGATATAGCCATAAGGGTCTTTAGCCATTAAGCCGCTGTCGGCATTGGTTAAAGTAACCACGGCATAACCATTTTTAAAATCAGCAGATCGGTATAAAGGACTACGATCTTCGTTCGGCATATTGTATACCTTGCTTAATGCCTCATAAGCCAGCCGGGAACCAACATCTGCCTTATCCTTTGGGTGAATATTGTTGGCATCGCCTATATCGGTGGTTACTGCCATGCCCGTGTTAGGCAATCTAAGCGTCATGGTTTGCGCCTCGCGTAATTCGGCCCACTCACTGCCTATGTTGCTGTTCTGCATTCCGCCAAAGGAAGAAAGCTGCACAAAGAGGAACGGGAACTGCCTGTTCCATTTCTTCCGCCAATCGGTAATAAGCAGCGGGAAAGTATTCCGGTACTGGTAAGCCTTACCTACGTTGGCCTCGCCCTGGTACCATATCACACCAGACATAGCATAAGGTATAAGCGGGGCAACCATTGCATTGTATAAAGTCGACACCGTATTGTTCGGACTAAAATCAAAATGATAAGGCTTGCTAAGGTCGGGCATTAGCCGCCAATTATTATTGGCAAGATTAATAGTGGTATCGGCAAAACTGACAAAAACGTTATTCAATTGACCGTTAATGCCGACGCCAAACCACGATGGGTTTTTCTGCTGCGACAATAACTCCAGTAGTAGGTTGTTATCGCCGCCTTTCCATGTTCCGGCAGGCAGGGTAATGATCAGATTTCCGTTTGAGAATGCAGGCTTTACCGGTTTACCATTGATATAAAGTATCATGTCCGCATCGGTTTGCCCTAATTGCAACATCGAGGCTTTATGAACATAAGTACTGTCTAACCGTATGGTACGTTGCATAAAACCATTACCCCGGTAAGCAGCCCATTTTCCCTGCCATTCCCAGGCGCCAATGGCGCCTTTTTGCCAGTTATCAAAATAGGATACAGGCTCCATTGCTAACTGATCGGCCTTGTAATAAGTTACCGGGCCATTCTGAAAAGCGTAAGCTTTAATCGTACTATCTACCTGCGCCTTTACCCCATCCCAGGTAGCAGGCATCCGTTTAGCCATTGGCGCTAAGGCAGGGTCATGCAATTCAGCGTCTTTGCTTATCCAGCATTCGGCTTGTGTGCCGCCCCAACTGGTATGGATCAACCCAACGGCAACATGTAATTGCTGCGCCAGTTTTTTAGCGAAGAAATAACCTACAGCGGTGAAGTAGCCAACTGTATTCGTATCGGCCTTTACCCACTCGCCACCGCTTAGATCTTTATCCGGTACAAGGCTCATTTTATCCGGTACGTGGAATTGACGTATCGGTTGGTCTTTGGCGATCTTTTGCTCGTTCTTATAACCGAAAGCATTATTTAGCGTAAATTCCATGTTGGATTGCCCGGAGCAAACCCAAACCTCGCCTATCATTACATCACTAAAAGTTAGTTTGGCTTTTCCGTCTGAAATGATCATGGTATAAGGGCCACCGGCTTTCATTGCCTGTAAGATCACTTTCCAGTTACCTTGCTCATTCGCTTTGGTAGTTACCGTTTGTCCGTTAAAATTTATGCTGATCCTGGCATTTTTTCCACTTGTCCCCCAAACCGGAACCGGCTGATTGCGCTGTAAAACCATGTGATCGCCGAAGAGCCTGGCGGGCTTTAATTGTGCATAAGAGGTAGCAAAAAAGCAAAGCAGGATAATTGTTAACAGGACGGGTCTTCTCATGATGTTAAAATTAAGTCATTCAGAAGATACGTCAAGTATTATTAAAGCAATTATTGCACTTATCTTGTCAGGGTAGGCCGTTAGACGAGCTTATCAGGTGTTATAGGTAATTTTCTGATGCGTTTGCCTGTGGCATGATAAACGGCATTAGCAACTGCCGCGGTAAAGCCAACCAAGCCTACTTCGCCCAAGCCTTTGGCGCCCATTGGATCGATTATCAGGTCGGGTTTGTCAATAAAATGAACTTCCACATGCGGTACATCGGCATTTACAGGTACATGGTAATCAGCAAGATTGTTGTTAACATATCTCCCATACCGATGATCGACGATACCTTCTTCCATCAGCGAGATACCTATTCCCCATGTAGCGGCACCGAGCATCTGGCTGTTTACAGTTTTAGGATTGATCACCTTGCCGGTATCTAAAACAGATATCACACGAGTTACTTTAACTTGTCCGGTTACCGGGTGTATCTCAACTTCAACAAAGTGTACAGAGAATGATTTACCGGAATATTTTTCACTTTCAGGATTTGGCTTTGATTCAGAAATAGCCTCCATTTCCGTAAGGTTGTGCTTCTTTAATACAGCAGCATAATCAGCGGGAGCATCAATATCCGTAAGCATAGATGGATGCGCAAATTTCTGTCTGAGCTGTGTAGCCGCATCATATACAGCTGAGCCTGCCGAGGCCGTTGTATGTGAGCCGTATTGTGGCGGCACAAAAGGGAGATCCGCATCTGCCCACTCGATCCTTACTTTTCCGGCATCGATACCTAAAACATCTGCGGCTATCTGGGTTAAAATCGTAATAGATCCCGGGCCTGTGTCTGCAACTGAGCATTGTATTAAAGCTGTCCCGTCGGCTAAAATTTTTACACTGGCCGATGCGGGTGCGCGTTCGGCCTTATAAATGCCCGTACTAACTCCCCAGCCAACCAGCATATCACCATTACGCATGGAACGGGGAACAGGATTGCGTTTGTTCCACCCGAACTTTTCTGCACCGATCTGGTAACACTCCTTCAGGTGGTTGCTCGACCAGGGCTTGTTATTCATCGGATCAAGCGGGGTAAAGTTTTTCAGCCGTAACTCTATGGGGTCCATCTTAAGGGCATAGGCCAATTCATCTATCGCCGATTCCATAACGAATGAACCGCTTGTTTCACCCGGCCCGCGTGCGGGGCAGGGTGTGCTCATGTCCAGTTGCACCAGTTTGTAAGTGGTATAAACATTAGGTGTATTATACATGGACTTGGTGGGGTCCAATATCCGCTCGGTAAATTGTTCATATTGCGAAGTAAGCCCATAGGCTTCATGACTGATGCCAACAATGGTTCCGTCTGTGTTGGCACCTAC
>JBQCEA010000169.1:0-7345 GCA_051960695.1 Mucilaginibacter sp.
GGAACATTTTTCAATTCGGAACAGGGAAGGGCATTCGGCGTACAGTTTGGTTATCCTTTTTATGTATTGCAATTACTTGCAGTAGCCAAAGTATTAGGCATTATTGCGTTGCTTGTACCTGGTTTCCCGAGGTTAAAAGAATGGGCCTATGCCGGCTTTGCTTTCGATCTTATAGGAGCTTTGTATTCTTTTTACATGTTGCATAAGTTTCCGATGGTGCAATGGGCACCGATGCTCATTTTCGGCCTGATCCTGGTATTTGGCTCATATATCACCTACCATAAGTTGCTTGAAGCTAAAGCAGCTAATCAATACTAAGATTATGACTGTAGAGGTTTTCAAAACGAATGTAAGATATAAAAGGCAGGCAAAAATGCTGCTCGAAGTATTGTCAACCAGCTTTCCCCGGTTCAAAATAAATTTTGACCTGGAAGACTGCGACAAAATACTTCGGATTGAAGGCAAAAAAATACCTCAGCAAAAGATCACTGCACTGGTAACCGGGAGAGGCTACCAGTGCAGTGTACTGGAATAAACTCATACAATGGAAAAAGCAATTTCAAAAGACGCCACACCGATAGCTTACGATGTTACCGGCAGTGGCTCTCCAATTATATTGGTTGATGGCGCACTTTGCAGCCGCAATTTTGGGCCAATGCCCAAGTTAGCGCCTATATTGGCCGAACATTTTACCGTATTCGGTTATGACCGCCGTGGGCGAAATCAAAGCGGCGATACAAAACCTTATGCTGCAGACCGGGAAATAGAAGATATTGATGCACTGATCAAAGAGGCTGGTGGTTCTGCCTATGTTTATGGAGTATCGTCAGGCGCAGCACTTTCTATTGCAGCGGCAGCCAAAGGACTTAACATAACCAAACTTGCATTATATGAGCCTCCGTTCCGGGTGGACGACGAAGGCCATCATGCTCCGCCTGATTCACTACAGCAATTGCAAAAAATGATAGATGAAGACCGTCGTGGCGATGCTGTAAAGTTTTTTATGAAAGATATGGTCGGCGTCCCGGCATTCGCAGTATTTATGATGACACTTTTTCCTATCTGGAAAAAGCTGAAAGCCGTGGCCCATACCCTGCCATATGACGCTACAGTGCTTGGCGATTTAGGCTTACCCGAAGACAAAGCTAAGTCGATCAAGATACCGACACTTATTGCAGGAGGCGATAAAAGCCAGGTAATGTTACAGCATTCTGTAAAAACGCTTGCAGAGGTTATGCCGAATAACCGTTTGGAAATATTGCACGGACAAACACACAACGTATCAGAAAAAGCTATTGCACCTTTGCTTATCAGTTTCTTTAAAGATTAAAGATTCATTTTGATGAACGTAAATAGCCTTCAATGAGCAAAAAATCCTCTCTTTTAGTTTCATCTTCGGTATTCAATCGCAGATAAGCGGCCCACTCCAACGGCCTTCCGTCATAAAGTTTGTCGCGCACACTAAGTCTTGCACCGGCATTAAGCAATAGTTTCACGCACGACAATAAACCTGAACTTACTGCCTGGTGCAAAGCGGTTGCATGGTTATGGAAGCCGCTATCAGCATCGGGAAAACCATTAGGATCAACACCCAATTCCAGTAAATACTTTATCATTTTCTCGTTCCCGTAGTAAGCTACAGCTGCAAGAGCAGTTATCTTTTCGTTCGCACTTGCTTCGCCGATTAAATTATCAATGTCGCCCATACGTTCCAGGCAGGCAGCCAATACCAAATTGAGCACATCGCCACGGTCAAGCAAATGTTGGGCGGCTTCCAAATTTCCGTTTGTCAAAGCCGTCATGGCGCAATTTTTTGGTGAAGCTTCGGCATCGATCAATAGATCTATTATTGCGATCTGTACACCACATTCACGAGGAATACGGCCTGACGCCACTAATCCTAATGCATAATCAACCTGGTATTGATAAGTATCCGGCGCCTTGCGCTTTACCGCTTGAACCAACTCCTGTGCAATTTCCAATATATTATCAGGTAGCTTTTCAATACGGATGGGGTTATCCGCTATAAACCAAAGCAGGTAAGGATCTTTAAAATAGCCTTCTTCATTGTTAACCAACCTTTTCCTAATCAATTCCGGATATTTATCGATCAAACTTTTCAGTTCGCCAGTTCTACCAGAATCAATTGCCATTACGGCTTGGGTAACTCTATGATCCCTTACATCAATAGTGCTCATAATCCATGGTTGAAATAACAAGAGATAAATACTTTATCCCAAATCCCTTAATCAATATAAAAATATGATTTATTACTGCCGTATTCGTCATTTTTTAGCGGGATTATAGTCAACTAATTGGTGTGTTGCCTGTTAATTCATAACTTGCATATTGGTTAATGCAAAGTTTATCCAATGAAACAAAAATGTGACCCCAACTTGTGTTTTTTCGCAAAACATTTTGTTTTCTAGTTGGTTTTCCACTTTATTATACTTATCACGTATATCTATGTCGAAGAAAATATTAATTATTGAGGATGATGAAGATATTTTACAGGTTCTGGAAACGGTGCTTATCCATAATGATTTTACGGTTAGTGGCCTTGAAAGAACTGACGATATATTCAAGTCTATTGAACAATATAAACCCGATCTGGTCTTAACTGATTATCTTTTATCAGGTACTAATGGTGGCAAGATATGCCAGCAGATAAAAAGCAATAAAGAAACCTGTCATATTCCGGTGGTCCTGATCTCGGCCTATCCCGAACTGGCTGTTTCATTGGGTAACTTCGGTTTTGATGCCTTTATTACTAAACCTTTCGATATAAATCATCTCGTCAATAAAATCAACGAGCTTCTCAAATAGCTTAATAATTCTCCTTTAAGTTAACAATTAATTAACGGCCTTATTTTTAGGTAGTTGTATCTTTTTGCGCCTATTCCCTGCAAAACTTAAATGAATATTAAGAGAAGGTTAAAACCTGATATTCATTTTGTTGTTTAATAAATTGAAGTTAACTTTAATATTACATATCCAAGTCTTTTATAAACCAGGCATTTAAGCAATATTAAATATTCATTAAGTTTATCAAGCCTTGGTTAAATAAGGTAAGCTATTTTATAAGTTTGTTTAGTTATGTCGCCCCGCATATGAGAAACAAGATCTTATTTATTACCGGTTCTTTAAACCAGGCTTCTCAGATGCACCAGATCGCGCAGCATCTACCCGACTATGATTGCTGGTTCAGCCAGGTTTTTAGTGATAGCTGGCTTTCCAGGTTCCTTATTAAATACACCACCCTCTTGAACGGGACGGTAATGGCGGGACAGTTTAGGGAGAATACCGAAAATTACATCAGACAGCATGGGCTGCAAATGGACTACAAGGCTGCTATAAATGATTATGACCTTGTGGTATTTTGCAGTGATATGGTTGTGCCCGCCCGAATGCGAAAGATCAAAACCGTTTGGGTGCAGGAAGGCATGATCGACAAGCTGACGACTATTGGCCGCATAGTAAAGGCTCTAAATTTACCGATTTATTTGGCTGGTAATACCGCTTTGAATGGCTCAACTAATACCTGTGATATATACTGTGCCGCTTCGCCAGGATATAAACAGGCCATATCCCAAATGGGTACCGACCATTCAAGAGTAATTGTAACAGGCATACCCAATTACGATGATCTTAACCGTTTTGCGATAAATGATTTTCCTTACCGTGATTATGTAATGGTAGCTACCACGGATATGCGTGAAACTTTCCGCTATGAGAACAGGCCGGCGTTTATCCGCGAAGCGGTAAAAATAGCCAACGGAAGGCGATTACTGTTTAAACTTCACCCTAACGAAAACTTTGAGCGCGCACAATGCGAGATCAAAAAATATGCTCCTGCAAACACACTCATCTTCCATCAGGGTAATACCAATGAGATGATCGCTAATTGCTGCGAGCTCATTACGCAATACTCAACGGTGGTATATACCGGTATTGCGCTTGGCAAAAAAGTGCACTCATGGTTTAATACAGACGAGCTATATAAATTGATGCCTATTCAAAACCAGGGCACCTCTGCACAAAACATAGCCAATATTTGCCGCGCATACGTCGAATTTAAAGGTACAAGAGATGAATTTCTAACCAATTTCAGATACGAACCGGCGAATGCTGAGCATTTGTTGGAAGAATTGGTAGTTAATTAAAGCTGTTTATGGCTCAAAGAATACTGATCGTTGTTCAGGCACGCATGGGCTCCAGTCGTTTGCCTGGTAAGGTGATGCTACCCCTGCTTGGAAAGAGTCTACTTGCCAGGATGATAGAGCGTTTGCAAATGGTGTGTCGTCCGGCTCAGATCATTATTGCCACATCCGTTAACTCTGAAGATGATATTATAGAACAGGAAGCAGTAAATATCGATGTGCCATGCTTTAGGGGCAGTCCTGAAAATCTGCTCGAAAGGCATTACCTGGCATCGGTTAAACATAATGCAGATATTGTACTCAAAATACCTTCTGATTGCCCATTGATAGACCCCAGAATTGTGGATGAGGTATTGGACTTCTTTTTCGATCATCCCGGCAAATACGATTATGTAAGCAACCTGCATCCGGCTACCTGGCCCGACGGAAACGATGTTGAGGTCATGACCATGTACTGCCTGGGAAAAACATGGCGTATGGCAACGCGGCATTTAGAACTGGAGCACACCACACCTTATATATGGGAAAATCCGGATCAGTTCCGAGTCGGAAATGTAAGCTGGGACAGCGATAAAGATTATTCCATGTCGCACCGCTTTACCATAGATTATAGCGAAGACTACGAATTTATCAAACGTGTTTACGAAGAGCTTTATCCAACTGATCCGGCATTTTCATGTCAGGATATTGTTGAGCTGCTAACAAAGAACCCTGAAATATATCATATCAATTCCATGTATGCAGGTGTGAACTGGTATCGCAATCACCTGGATGAGTTGAACACCATATCTGCAAGCCAAACTAAAACTATTGATGCAAAGCAACTACAGCAATAATGAACTGGAAGCTATCGCGCTGAAAGTGCGGGAGCATATTATCAGAATGTCCACTGATGGCGGTTGTTTTACAGGCGCTTCATTGTCGGCTGTCGATCTGATAGTCTACCTTTACACTGAATTCCTAAATATTCATCAGGATAATCTTTCCGATCCCAACCGAGATTATTTGTTCTTATCAAAGGGACATGATGTACCTGCCTTATATGGGACTTTTGTTGAATTAGGTTTACTTGAGAAGGATCGGCTCGCCAACCATCTCTCCATCAATGATCAGATCTACTGGCACCCTAACACCCATATTCCGGGTATTGAATTTCATTCGGGCTCGCTGGGGCATTTACCCTCGGTGGCCATTGGTGTTGCCATGGATATCAAGATACGCGGCGGCAATAATAAAGTGGTTTGCATTATGGGCGATGGCGAATTGAATGAAGGCTCGTGCTGGGAAGCCGTGTTGGTTGCCAATGCTTACAAGCTGGATAACCTTTTTTTTGTGATAGACAGGAACCGTTTTCAGGCCAATATGCCGACTGAGGATCTGATACCTTTAGAACCCTTAGACGATAAGTTTAAAGCGTTTGGAGCGGCTGTAAACCGCATTGACGGGCATAGCTTTACATCACTGCGCAATGTGTTTGCGCAGTATCCGTTCAACGAAGGAAAACTGAACGTCGTAATTGCCGATACCATCAGGGGAAAGGGCCTGCCGAGCATTGAAAAAAGGGCCGACAGATGGTTCTGCAATTTCTCGTCTGAAGAGGTCGGGCAGCTTTTGCAGGAACTGCACGGCGAAGATTCAACACAATTAACATCAGAAACTTTAGTGGTAAGATAGTATGTCATACGAAGAATTATTGACCAGGTTAGCAATAAAGGATGAGCGGTTCATCGTAATGACTGCCGAAAACCGTGCCTTGATAAGAAAGCTGCCTCAATTGTTGGGCAATCGTTTTATCGATACTGGTATCACCGAACAAACCATGATCGGAGCCGCTGCTGGTTTGGCCCTGCGCGGAAGGATACCGGTGGTACATGCACTGGCTTCATTCCTGTCCATGCGGGCTTTTGAGTTTATCCGTACCGATGCAGGTATACCTGCACTGCCGGTAAAACTGAGTGCTTTTATACCGGGATTATTATCAGACGCTAATGGCCCTACCCACCAGGCCATTGAAGATATTTCCATTATGCGCGGTATACCAAACATGACCGTTTTTGCCCCGGCTGATGAAGACGACCTGGTAAAAACGCTGCCCAAAATCTGGGAATCGACGAAACCGGCTTACACACGAATTAATATACGGCAAACCAGCTATGTGCATGCGCCATATGTTCCGGGTAAGGCTGAAATGATCGCTAAAGGAACGGATGTAACCATCCTCACCTATGGGTTGCTCTTTGAGCAGGCATTGATCGCTATTGAAATATTGAAACAGGAAGGATTATCTGCCGGGCTCATCAATATGCGCAGCCTGAAACCAGTTGATGAGCAAGCCATTTTGGATGCCGTTGCCGAAAGCAAATTGATTGTAACACTTGAAGATCACTTCCTGACAGGCGGTTTGTACACCATTGTTGCCGAGGTGCTTTTAAAGCGTCAAAAAACTGCTGCCGTGCTGCCATTCGCTTTAAAGGAAAAATGGTTTAAGCCAGCCTTGCTGCCTGCTGTAATAGAGCATGAAGGCTTTAGCGGTAAACAGGTAGCCGAAACCATTTTAGGTTATCAAACCAGCCATACACAGCCCGAATTTTTAAAACCACAGTTCGCTGAATAAAAATCTATTGATATGCCTAACAAAGTAGCATTTAACGAAAATTTTCCCAACATAACCGAATCGGATAAGTTGTATGAACGTGCCCTTAAAGTGCAAAAGCCGTTAACACAAACGCTTGCCAAAGGCCCGGGACAATACACCAAAGGCATAGCGCCAAAATACCTGCAAAAAGGCAAAGGTTCGCATGTTTGGGATGTTGACGGAAACGAATACATCGATTTTAATGCGGCAATTGGCCCATTGTCTTTAGGCTATGCTTACCCTGCAGTAGATGAAGCCATTAAAAAGCAACTGGAAGATGGTATCACCTTTTCGTTGGTGCATCCGCTTGAGGTTGAAGTTTCGGAGTTGCTGCAACGCATTATCCCTAACGCCGAAGCAGTTAAAATATCTAAGACAGGAGCTGACGTTTGTTCGGCGGCTATCCGGGTGGCAAGGGCATTTACGGGCCGTGATAAAGTGTATTGCTGCGGTTACCACGGCTGGCACGATTGGTATATAGGCATAACCAGTCGTAACGCAGGTATCCCTGGTGTCATCCAGGATATGACCTACACCTTCGAGTATAATG
>JBQCEA010000170.1:0-3384 GCA_051960695.1 Mucilaginibacter sp.
TGGCCCACGCAGGTAATTACAAAATGTATTTGACCCAGGCGCACCAAGAGGATATTTATTTACAGGAGTTGTGGCAGTATATCCAGTCAGACCCCTTCTATAAAAACAAAACTACTCTGATCGTAACATGCGATCATGGTAGGGGAGATGTGCCGCTTGATGCATGGCGCAGTCATGGAGTGGGCATTAAAAATTCAGAACAGACATGGTTTGCGATAATAGGCCCGGACACGCCTCACGATGGCATCGTTGAAACGCACACTACAACTTATCATAAACAGCTTGCACAAACTATTGCCAAATTGTTAGGGTTCGATTTTAAATCAGAAGCGGGGCACGAAGTGGCAAACGCGATAGGGACTATCGTAGCGCCGGAAAAGGTTGCCTTAGGCAAGTAAAATGTCGGGCACAAAAAAGCTTCTGTCATAACCATAAATAATTTATAATTTTAAAAGCTGATCATTCCGGCAATTTTTGGAATGTCATCTGTTTGATAATGAAGAAATTAACCGAAGCTAACGCAGTATCATACACCCTTGTCCTTATTGTTATAACATTTACACTGCGCCTTTTTATCGCCGCTTATACTGGTTTGGGCATAGGAGAGGCCTATTATTTCAGAGGGGCCGTACACCTGGAATGGAGCTATTTTGATCAGCCGCCGTTGTTTTTCTGGCTTAGCGGCCTAAGCATAAAGATATTCGGTTTGACCAATTTAGGGCTTAGGTTTCCGGCTGTATTGCTGTTTGCGGGTACAAGTTGGCTGCTATTTACTATTACACGCAAGTTATTTACAGCGAAAGCCGGTTTTTGGGCAGTTGTGGTAATGAATTTAAGTGCTGTATTTACTGTAGCGATAGCTTGTTGGTTTCAGCCGGATGCACCGCTGATGTTTTTCTGGTTAGCAAGTATTTACTTTATCGTGCAGCTGTTCTTTGATCAGAAATCAAATGATCTGAAAACCACAAGGAACAGCCGCCGCACCTGGGTGCTTTGGATCATGACCGGCGTATGCCTTGGTTTAGCCACGTTGAGTAAATATCATGTATTGTTCATCTTCCTCGGTGTATTCCTGTTTTTGAGTGCCAATAAAGATCAACGACATTGGCTTTGGCATCCAGGCCCATATCTGGCCATAATCATTACAATCATTTTTTCTTTTCCAGTACTTTGGTGGAACTATAATAACAATTGGGCATCATTTGTATTCCAGGGCTCAAGAGCGGGAACAGGTCATCATTTTCAATTACATATCGACTGGTTTCTCCGTAGTATTGGCGGACAGGCACTATGGCTACTGCCATGGATATGGTATCCAACCATAAGAGAGCTTTTCAGATCGTATAAACAGCGTAACACATCCGAAACGTACAGTTTCTTCTTTTGGCTTTCAATTTTGCCGATCGTATTTTTTACTGTTGTTACCCTTTGGGCCGATCTGCAATATCACTTCCATTGGCAAGCGCCGGGGTATATGATGTTGTTTATGCCACTTGGCTATACCGTGGACAAAGCCTTGAGCAAAGAATCGAATACTGCCAGGAGTTTCCGCCGCTGGTTAAGGTTTTCAACCTGTTTCACCGTTATTACTATTGGCGTGCTAAGCATACACATGGTTACAGGCTTTTGGACATGGTACGGGCCTAAGTGGATCGTCAATAAATTCCATGGTGACAAAGTTGATCCTACCATTCAGGGTATTGATTATGACGATATTGGCAAGCGATTTGAAAAAGAGGGCTGGCTGCAAAATGATAAAATATTTGCCGGAACACCACGCTGGTGGTTAATGGGAAAAGTAGATTGGTCATTGAAAGGCAAAAAAGAACTGATCTGCTTTAGCAATGATCCACGCAATACTGCCTACCTGGTTGATCCTAAACAGTTGATTGGGAAGGACGCGATAATTATTGCACAGGAAAATCAACAAAGTATAGATACTGATGTAAAGCCATTTTTCGATAGCATAAAACAATTGCCAGATATAGCTATTATGCGTAGTGGTGTTGATGAATTGCATTTACAGGTTTATTACTGCACTAATTTTCATCAGTCGGCCAAACCGAGAAACGACCTGCCGCTATATCGCCAGTTAAATGGCTTGCCACCATTCGGGAATTAAAAATATTATCTCCTTAACAGCATGAAAGAGATCAGGGCCATAATAAAAGCGTATGATGAAGCTGATAAGGATAACACCAAACTGGCGCTGGCTACAGTAGTACGCGTTGAGGGTTCATCCTACCGCCGTACCGGCGCCCGGATGCTGGTAATGGATAACGGCGTTTGGATAGGCGGTATTAGTGGCGGATGCCTTGAAGGGGATGCACTTAAGCGTGCCCGCGTAGCTATTGAAAGTACCCAGTCAACTTTAATAACTTATGATACTACCGATGACGATCCATACCAGATAGGCGTGGGATTAGGTTGCAATGGTATTATTGATGTTCTGTTCACTCCGCTAGATGTTAATGACGTAAATAACCCCGTTGAAATACTGAAAAAATGCCTTGCATTAGGCCGCGAAACGCATGTTTTAATAACAATAACAGGTTTAACAGGCGAATGGAAAAATATTCAACGAGGAACTGTAATTCGTTACAACGATTTCCGAAGCATAGCATTTTTAGGTAATGATGTTGCTTCAATATTGCAGCCAGCTATTGAAAAACAGCTTCTTACAGGCCATTCTGCGCCGATTCATTGTAATGTTAATAGTGATAGGAGCATGGAAGTTTTTATTGAATTATTGCCGCCTGAAATACACCTGGTATTAATGGGACACCAGTATGATGTTTATTCAATGAGCCGATTGATCAAAGAAATGGGGTGGAGGCTTACTATTGTTGCCAATCCGCTTAAATTGAACAGTTTGGTAGCTGCTATTGCGGATGAAGTTGTTCCATTAGATGGTTTTGAGAGTTTGTTGATCGATGATCATACAGCCATTATACTGATGGCTCATGATTACAAAATGGATAAATATAATTTACCCAAAGCGCTGAAGACCAAAGCAGCTTATATTGGAATGCTCGGTCCGCGCATACGGTCGGAAAAAATATGGCAGGAACTGGAAAACGAAGGTATGCCGATTGAATCAGAAGATATGAAACGTATCTATGCCCCTGTAGGGCTTGATATAGGCGCTGTTGCACCTGAAGAGATCGCTTTGTCATTAATGGCCGAAATAAAGGCCGCTTTATCAGGCAGGGATGGTTCCTTTTTACGGTTGCGCCAATCGACTATTCATCAACGGAATTAGGATGAATGCAACTAAGAGAAAAAATGATCAAACCAGCTGCGCAGCTATTATTCTTGCGGCTGGGCAATCAACAAGATTAGGTAAACCCAAGCAATTGCTCCAATTCCGGGGAAAAACACTCA
>JBQCEA010000171.1:0-6938 GCA_051960695.1 Mucilaginibacter sp.
CTCATACTATTTTGGCCCGAAAGGTATCATCGCCCATAAAAGCAACGGTCTGAATTGCCAGAACTGCCATTTAAATGCAGGTACTAAACTTTGGGGCAATAATTTTTCGCTGAGTGCGAGCGGATACCCGAGATTTAAAGAACGCAGCGGCAAAATTGAAACCCTGGTAAAGAAAGTTGAGGATTGCTTTGAACGAAGCTTGAACGGTAGCGGGATCGATAGCAATAGTCGGGAAATGAAAGCGTTTATAGCCTACTTGCAGTGGATAGGACGGAATGTTAAGAAAGGTGTAAAGCCCGAAGGTTCAGGCATCCAGGAACCAGTATTTTTAAGCAGAGCGGCAGACTCAGCAAGAGGCCGCCTCGTTTTTGAGTCCAAGTGCCAGAAATGTCATGGCAAAAATGGTGAGGGATTATTGAACAAGCAGGGTACAGCATTTATCTACCCTGCACTTTGGGGGGCGCATAGTTATAATATTGGAGCAAGCCTATATCGCCTATCAAAATTTGCAGGTTTCGTGAAAGATAATATGCCTTTTGGATCGGATCATAAACATAGGCAGCTTACGGATGAACAAGCCTGGGATGTAGCGGCTTTTGTTGATTCGCAGCCCCGTCCTTCTAAGGATCTGAGCGCTGACTGGCCAAATCCCAATACAAAGCCGTATGACTATCCGTTCGGGCCTTTTGCGGATAATGTTTTTTCAAACGAACAGAGAAAGTATGGCCCTTACGGCCCGATCAAAAAGCATTATG
Source organism: Mucilaginibacter sp. (assembly GCA_051960695.1). GTDB lineage: Bacteria > Bacteroidota > Bacteroidia > Sphingobacteriales > Sphingobacteriaceae > Mucilaginibacter. Next base: position 756 of record JBQCEA010000171.1, read on the forward strand.
CAGCTTTGGTTAAGGCTAAATGATCTATTTCACAATGATCGTCAAGCGCTGGCTGGTATGGGCACTGAAATACCCGAGGGTGGTTGGAGTTATATTAGTAGGTGGATTGGCCGGGGCTACCTGGCCGCCAGGATTGGTGACTTGTTGTTGTGCCAGCGTATACCAATAAGTGTAAACCGGCTTATCAATGCACTGCATTTCGACGTCAACGGTATCCTTAGGGTAAATTTTAGTATCAGTTTGTTCAAGGTCAAGGTCAACATATTTACCATCGATAAATTCATCATCAAAGGCAAATACGCTTTTTACCTGTACACCATTCACATACATAATAAAACGGTACTGGTTAGGAATATTCCCCGGGTCCTGGAAATGAACTGTAATGATCCTTTGCCCCTTGTCGGCATTAAAAATATCCGGTTTGGCCGATATAGAATCGAGGGCAACTATGGCAGGCATAGTTGATTTGGCGGTATAGCTTTTCCCGCCTGTTGTAACGGCAAGCGAATAAGTTTCACCTGGGTGGCCGATCGGCTGCATAGTGCTATATGTTCCTGCCGGGTTCTCAGTAAGCGGATACGTATTACCTAAACCGTCGGTTATGGCTACATTTGCCCCCGTTACAGCTGGATAAGTATTGGTGCTTGTAAAAGCCACATTACGGCTGAGCTTTACTGTTTGCGGACCCGATGCATTTGTAACATTACCTTCTATTACCAGTTCGCCGCTTACATCGCCCAGATCAAGGTTGATCACTTTTTTGCAGGCAGTAATCATTAAGAGAAGCAGTACCGCGGAACAATATTTTAAGCTTTGGGTCTTCATCTCTTTAAAATTTAAAGTTCCAGGTAACAGACGGTATCATCGTTGCAAAAATACTTGTTTCTACAGCCTCGGTAGTATTTGGTATGGTTTTGCTGTCCTGGAAGGTAATCGTATACGGGTTGCGGTGTGCGTAAACATTGTATATGCCAAATGTCCAGCTTGAGTGATATTTCTTATGCGGTTTACCTTCAAGGGTTGCGCCGATATCCAGCCGGTTGGTTGATGGCATACGGTAACCGTTGCGCTCCGAATAAGAGAACGTAGTGAGGCCACCCACATTATATTTCCCGGTAGGGAAGGTGACCGCATTGCCTGTGGCGTAGACAAAATCGCTTGAAAGGCTCCATCGGTCATTGAGCTTGTAAATACCGACTATTGACAGATCATGCGTGCGGTCCTGCGTAGCTGGAAAGTAATTACCATTGTTGATTGCCGCAAATTTATCCTCAGTGCGAGATAGGGTATAGCCTATCCAGCCGTTAAAGCGCCCATATTTCTTCTTCAGGAAAAACTCTATACCATATGCTCTCCCCGAACCATATACCAATTGCGACTCTACGCCCTGGTTAACCAGTAATTGTGCGCCGTCTTTATAATCGATCTGGTTTTGCAGCCATTTATAATATACTTCGGCAGAAAACTCATAAGTATTATTCTTAAAATTTTTAAACCAGCCGGTTGATACCTGGTCGGCTATCTCCGGCTTGATGTTGTTACTGCTCATTACATACAAGTCGGTAGGTGTATTGCTGGTCGAATTGTTGAGCAAGTGTATGTTCTGGGTATTGCGATTGTAAGAAAGTTTAAGTGAATTTTCCTCATCCAGCATATAGCTTGCTGATAATCGCGGCTCCAGGTTAATATAGCTTTTTACTAACTGCCCAGAGCTATAAGTCGTTGACGATGCTACATTACCCTCGGTATCATAGGTCTTAAATGTGCCTGGGCCTAATAAAAACAAACCGCTAAGCCTTAATCCATAAAGTAAAGTGAGTTTATCGCCCGCTTTCCATTCGTCGCTTATATAAGCGGCATTTTCAAAACCGTAACGCTTTTCTACGCTCACATTGTTAAAACTGGATGACTGTGGCGAAGTGATATTACCCGGTGAAATATCATGATGCAGAATATTCAAGCCAAATTTAAGGGTATGGTTTTCACCAATAGAGTAAGACAAGTCTTCTTTCAGGTTCACGTCAGTGATCTGTGAGGTTGCCTTGAATTCGGACTTGCTCAGAAAGCTTTCTATATCGTAATTGTAATTGCTGAACACTAATGAAGTATTGGAGAACAGGCGGTCGTTAAAAAGATGGTTAAAACGGATCGTACCTGTTGAATTTCCCCAGGCAGTCCCGAAGGTGTTTTTTAAACCCAAAACATCTTTACCAAAATAGCCTGAAAGATAAATAGCATTTTTATCGTTAAAATGATAATTGGCTTTTGCGTTAAGGTCGTAGAAATAGATCGAGCTGCCCTTTACCGTTGAGTCTGATGAAAAATTCAGGAAGTAATCAACATAGGTTCGGCGCGCGCTTATCATAAATGAGCCTTTGTCTTTTACTATTGGTCCTTCAACTTTAATTCTCGAAGAAATAAGGCCCAAACCGCCCTGAACGGTATAATTTTGATTGTTGCCATCGTTCATTTTGATATCCAGCACCGATGATAACCTGCCGCCAAATTCCGCAGGCATACCTCCTTTATATAAGCTCACATCCTTAATAGCATCCGAATTGAAAGTGGAGAAAAAGCCAAAGAAGTGCGAGGCGTTGTACACAGTTGCCTCATCTAATAATATCAGGTTCTGGTCGGCACCACCGCCGCGTACATAAAAACCTGTGTTGCCTTCACCTGCGGCTATTACGCCGGGCAGTAATGAGATGGTTTTTAAAATGTCTTTTTCGCCCAATAAAACGGGTATCTGGTTTATCTGTGCCATGCTCAGTTTCTCAACCCCCATTTGCGGCGACGCTACATTGTCGTTGTTCGGTTTATTGGCGCTGATCACCACTTCTTTCATACTGCTGTTTTGCGTGAGCGAAATATTTACTTTTTGATCCTGGTGTAATGAAACACGCTGCTCAATAGGCTGGTAACCGGTATAGGTAAATTGTAAGGTGTATTCACCTTCGGGCATATACAGCGAATAGAAACCATAGCTATTCGTAGCCGTTCCAATTTGTGGCAATTCCTTTATCCTGATGGTAGCGCCTATTAGTGTTTCCCCGGTTAAACCATCTTTTATTATACCGCTTATGGTGAACTTTTTCTGGCCAAAACAAGCAATGGATAGAAACAGCAGAATAGAAGATAGTAACGTTTTGACCATTAAGGAATATTTGCCGCTAAGGTAAATGTAATGCCGGCTATAACTAAATTTTTAACAAATAATTGTTAGGCCTGACAGATAATATTGATGTAAAATTCTGTTTATAAACATTTATTAATAAGTATTCTAAAAACTATCAAACTTTTCCTGTAGAGTAATTGTCTTTAATCTAAAGTTAATTTGCCCCTATTGAGGGCTTTGGTCAGTTAATTTGTCCTTGCCTATGGAAATAATCGGTTACTTAGCTGCTGGATTGATCGGCATATCACTCAGTCTTATCGGTGGCGGAGGTTCAATACTAACAGTGCCTATAATGGTTTACCTGTTCTCCGTTCAGCCTTCAGTTGCAATTTCATATTCGTTATTTGTAGTAGGTGCAGCAAGTTTAGTTGGGGCCTGTAATAGCTATAGAAAAGGACTTGTTAACATCCGGACAGCGTTGCTGTTTGGTACTTCGTCAATTATCACTGTTTTTTTGGCTCGGCGGTTTGTGCTCCCGGCTATCCCGCATACCATCGCCAGGTTCGGCGCTCATATCATAACGTTGTCATTATTAACTATGATATTATTTGCCATTACAATGGTCTTCGCCTCCGTTTCAATGATCCGGAGCAATGGCCAACAGATCGAAATAGGGCTGAGCGGGTATAAATGTTACTATAAGGTACCAGTCTGCGGAGTAGCAGTTGGACTTGTCAGTGCGCTATTAGGTATTGGCGGCGGATTTATGATAGTGCCAGTATTGGTATTGCTTTTGTCTATTCCGGTCAAACAAGCAATAGGCACATCATTGCTTATCATTACATTAAACTCTTTTATCGGCTTTATGGCCGATTTTGGCCGGGTAAATATCAACTGGCAATTCCTCCTTACCATAACATTTATAGCGGTTGCAGGTATATTTGCCGGATATGCCTTAAGCGAGAAAATACCCGGCATAAAACTGAAAAAGGGATTTGGCTGGATGCTGCTTTTTATTGCCGGATATATTATAACCAGGGAAGTGTTTCTAAAAGCATGATCTTTCTGATCCTCTACATTCTCTCATAATTTACATCTTCTTGTGAAAGATTGCTATGCATGCATAATAAATGTTTGTTATATTGCGATGCATAAATAGTAATATGGATATCGATCTAACTACCGGTTTTGATTTTTCTGTTTCTGAGAACCAACAGATGGTGCAGCAAATGGCAAGAGAATTTGCCGAAAAACACATTAAGGCTCATGTAATGGAATGGGATGAGGCGCAGCATTTTCCGCGGGAACTGTTCAGGCAGTTGGGCGAACTGGGTATGATGAGTGTTTTTGTGCCGGAAGAATACGGTGGCTCTGGCTTTGGATATTTTGAATATGTGACCGTAATACAGGAAATAGCTAAGGTATGCGGATCAATAGGCTTATCCGTTGCGGCGCACAATTCGCTTTGTACGGGGCATATCCTCACTTTCGGTAACGAAGAGCAAAAGCAAAGATGGCTGCCCAAACTGGCAACCGGCGAATGGCTGGGTGCATGGGGATTGACAGAAGCCAATACCGGTTCGGATGCGATGCGCATGAGTACGACTGCTGTGCTGGACGGTGACCATTATGTTATTAACGGTGCCAAAAACTGGATCACCCATGGTAAATCGGGTGATGTAGCCGTGGTAATGGTACGCACCGGTGAAAAAGGTGAATCAAAGGGTATATCGACTTTAGTAGTAGAGCGTGGAACACCTGGTTTTATGGCCGGCAAAAAAGAGAATAAGCTTGGCATGCGGGCTTCCGAGACCGCCGAAATGATATTTGATAATTGCCGTGTGCCCAAAGAAAACCTTTTGGGTAATGAAGGCGAAGGCTTTAAACAAGCCATGAAGGTACTCGACGGTGGCCGTATATCAATCGCCGCTTTATCGTTGGGTATTGCCAAGGGTGCACATGCGGCAGCGGTTGCTTATGCCAAAGAGCGCCATCAATTCGGTCAGCCGATAGCAAATTTTCAGGGAATATCGTTTAAGCTGGCTGATATGGCTACCGAAATAGAGGCTGCAGAACTGCTTTTAATGCAAGCTTGTGATCTGAAGAATCGTCACCTGCCTGTAACCAAACAAGCTGCCATGGCTAAGTATTATGCATCGGAAGTGGCGGTTAAAGTGGCCAATGATGCTGTACAGATCTTCGGGGGATATGGCTATACCAAAGATTTTCCGGTTGAAAAATACTACCGCGATGCAAAGCTTTGTACAATCGGTGAAGGAACGTCGGAAATACAGAAGATTGTTATTTCAAGGGAAGCGTTGAGAGGTTAAATGAATATCGAATAACGAATACTAAATGTCGAATATTGAAGTAAAAACTTCATTATTTGTAATTCGTTATTCGGTGTTCAATATTAACTTGAGATTACTTTTGATAACCGGACCGGTTTAAGCGTCCATGCTTACAATATGTAGGGCCATCCTAACCTCTAATTAACTAATCTCCAATCTCTACTTGCATTTTCAATGCAAATACCCTACCTTTGTCGTCCCACGAAAGGAGGTATACAGGGAATATGATCATCATCAACGTAAAAGAAGGCGAATCATTAGACAAAGCGTTGAAACGCTTCAAAAAGAAATTCGAAAAAACCGGGGTTTTAAGAGAGCTTCGTAGCCGTCAGGCATTCGAGAAGAAATCTGTTACCCGTCGTAACGTGATAAAACACGCCGTCTACAAACAAGGTTTAAACCAGGAAACTGTTTAATTCTTTTTTCGAAAGAATTTTCATTTTCTTCGATTATATATTAAAACTATTTGTACATTCATTATTCCGTTTGTGCAAGTAGTTTTTATGTTTTTAGAGCGGTTTATACAATATATCAAATACGAAAAAAGATACTCTCCCCATACTGTATCCGCTTATCAATCAGACCTCGAACAGTTTTTCAAGTTCCTGAATCATCCCGAGGAGACGGTTAACCATCCGTCTGAGATATCTTATCAGGATATCCGCAGCTGGATGGTGCATTTGATGGAAGATCAGACCGCGCGTTCGGTTAACCGTA
>JBQCEA010000172.1:0-2630 GCA_051960695.1 Mucilaginibacter sp.
AGTCCCGGCCGTGTTGTAAATCGTGGCGATGGTATTGCTATGATTATCGGGCTAATCGATGAAGTACAGGCCCGCCGTATATTTGAGCAACTATCGGCAGGCGGCGAGGTGATCATGCCTTTTGAAAAACAATTTTGGGGTTCCATATTCGGACAGCTTACCGATAAATTCGGTATCCGCTGGATGATCAATTGTCAAATTTAAGCGACATGAAAAAAGTAACAGGCCTGGGCGGCATCTTCTTTAAATGCAATGACCCTAAAGCGATGAACGATTGGTATACCAAAAATCTGGGTATCGACAATAAAGGGTATGGCGCCACTTTCGAATGGCGCGAAGCAGACAGTGAGAGTAAAGGCTCTACTACCTGGAGTATCTTTCCTTCCAATACCAAGCATTTCGAGCCTTCAAAAAAGGATTTCATGATCAATTACCGGGTGGAAGATATCGAAGGACTGGTAGATCAGCTTAGAGCGGACGGAGTTACAATTATTGATGAGATCGCATCATATGAATATGGCAAATTCGTTCATATTCTTGATCCCGAAGGTAATGCCATAGAGCTTTGGGAGCCGATTGATTAAAAATTCTTGTTGGGGGTTTGAAAGATTAAAAAAGGGTGTCACACTGAACCCCGTCGAAGTGTGTGCGATGGCCTGCCCTCATCCTTCGAGAACCTCAGGATGGCAGTCTCTCTTTCCTAACACCTTAAAATCAATCTTCGCACACCAAAGGTATCCGCACAGACAACAATAACCTTCTCTTAAATTTCAGATTTTAACAATTCAATTATTTTTGAGAACAAAATTGGAGCGACCTTCGGGATCACGTTTTAAATAACTCATGACAAAAAAAAGCTACGTATTCCTGGTGCTGATCCTTGGCTTACTCATTGCCCTCAGCCCGTTCTCTATTGATATGTATCTGCCTGCATTCGGCGATATTGCTAAATCATTGCATACAGTAAGTGCCCGGGTCGAGCTTTCGTTATCCAGCTATTTTATCGGGCTTGCTTTTGGTCAGCTACTTTACGGCCCGCTGATGGACCGGTTTGGGCGTAAAACGCCGCTTTATTTTGGCTTATCGCTTTACATTATTGCTTCGGTAGGTTGTTTCTTGTCCAGTTCGGTCGAGATGCTTATAGCCATGCGTCTGTTCCAGGCGTTAGGCGGTTGTGCTGCACAAGTAGCTTGTTTAGCGATGGTGCGCGATCTTTTCCCGGTAAGTGATATCGCAAAAGTTTATGCTTTATTGTTCGTGGTGTTAGGTGCATCGCCATTACTGGCGCCAACAGCCGGCAGCTACCTTACGCTGGCCTTTGGGTGGCAGTCGGTATTTGTGGTGTTGCTTGGAATAGCCGTGATCGTTTTGCTGGCTTCTGTTTTTGCTCTTCCTGAAAGTTATAAGCCCGATAAGTCATACTCTTTAAAGCCAGGACCCATTGTCAATAGCTTTCTGTCGGTTATCCGAAACCCGCAATTTTATAGTTATGCTGTTTCGGGTTCAGTGGCCTTTTGTGCTTTATTCGCTTATGTAGCGGGCTCTCCATTAGTATTTATGGATGTGTTCGGGTTAGGCAAGCGCGAATTCGGATGGGTATTCGCCGGTATAGCGGTAGGCTTTATTGGTGCAGGACAAGTTAACAGCCAACTATTGAAACGTTTTAAGAGTGAACAGATCGTTGCCGTATCAACAGTTGGCCAACTCATCTTTTCGGTAATATTTGTGATAGGCGCACTTAATGACTGGTTCAATCTTGTTGGAACCATCGCTATAGTGTTCCTGGTGCTGTTTTGTGTGGGTATGACCAATCCCAACACCTCCGCACTTTCAATGGCACCATTTTCCCGAAATGCAGGCGTAGCATCGGCTTTACTGGGTGCCATGCAATTGGGACTAGGTTCAGTTTCCTCTTCGGCGATGGGTTTATTTAGCGGTAAGCCTACAATGCCATTGGCAACCATTATGGCCGTATCCGCTGTAATTTCAGCGCTTATACTTTTTATCGGACGGAGAAACATTAAGCAAAAGATAGAAGCTGATCCGGAAGCAGCAGCGGTGGTGCACTAGGTTGATGGTTAATAGATCATGGCGGATACAGTTTACCATGATCTATTAACCATCAACTATACGCCACCCAGCACCTCATCAATTATTCCAAACTCTTTTGCTTCACCGGCTACCATCCAGAAGTCGCGGTCTGAAACATCATGTATCTTTTGATACTCCTGGCCGCTGTGTTTGGCTAAAATGGTATACAACTCCTTTTTAACTTTTAATACTTCGCGGGCGGTTATTTCGATATCCGATGCCGGGCCCTGTACACCACCCAATGGTTGATGCAGCATTACCCGCGAGTGCGTGAGTGCCGCGCGTTTACCTGCAGCGCCCGAGCATAATAAAACTGCCGCCATGGATGCTGCCATTCCTGTGCATATCGTACCCACATCCGGACTGATCAGATGCATCGTATCGTAAATGCCAAAGCCAGCATATACTGATCCGCCCGGCGAGTTAATGTACATCTGGATGTCCCGTTTAGAGTCCGCCGATTGCAGGAACAGTAGTTGTGCCTGGATAATATTGGCTATGTTATCATCAATGGCTGCACCGAGAAAGATAATACGGTC
>JBQCEA010000173.1:0-2078 GCA_051960695.1 Mucilaginibacter sp.
TAAAGTACCTGTGATCCTGCAAATGCTTGGTGTAGATAATATATCTGCACGGGCTAAAGCATCAATGGTTGAGGTAGAGCAAAGCATTAATACATGGCCTCAACTGGCCAGTTCAGTGGCCTTGGGCGGTGCTGCCGGCGCCGATGCCTGCAGGCGCATATTGCTCGGTCAGTTTCATGCATCAGGAAGGTATTATATCGATTTTGACGAGATCGTAAGCGATAAAAAGGGTCCGGCAACACAAAACGCACGTGAAAACCCATACCAACCGCTTACAGCAGACGAAATGGAACAACTTGCAGAGAAGGTAAATATTGAGCAAGACCCATCTGATATAATACCAACGGAGGATTCAATCCGCGACCTTGTTGATGCAGCCTGTGCAGCACCATCAACCGGGAACGACCAGCCCTGGAAATGGCTTTATAAAAATGGCACACTGTATTTGTTTCATGATGAGTACCGTTCATTTTCATTCGGTGATTACCGCAAAATAGCATCTTATATTTCTTTTGGCGCTGCTTTCGAAAACCTGAACATCCATGCTTTTAAAACCGGCCTGGAACCATATATCAAATTTACAGGCGGTGCGGATGAGAAACTGGTAGCGGCTATTCGTTTTAAGGCTGTTGCCGACAAACAACAATCTGAATTACTGGTGCCGCTGGATAGCGCAATATACAACCGTGTCACCAACCGTAATCAAGCTCCCAAATCCGAAATAAATTCTGATACATACCAGCAGTTAACTACGTTTACGGAATCTATTCCGGGCGCCAAACTACAGGTATTTAAAGATGAAGCCACGCTTAATCAGCTTGCAGAAATTATCGGTTTTTGCGACCGTGTAAGATTGCTGAACAAAGAAGGCCATCATGACTTTGTACATCATGAAATGCGCTGGACAAGTGAAGACGCCGAAAAAACCCGCGATGGCATCGACATCAAAACGCTTGGATTGAGCAATTCTCAGATGGCGGCACTTGGCGTTATCAAAAGTGAGCAGGTTATCAGTACCATAAACGATCTTGGCGGTGGTAAAGCCCTGGATATGCTTGCTAAACGTACCGTATCGGCAGCTTCGGCACTTTGCCTTATCACCTTACCTAAACACGATTTAAAAAGCTTTTTCGAAGGAGGGCGGTCAATGGAACGTTTATGGCTGGCAGCTACTAACTTTGGATTGGCCGTTCATCCGTTAATATCACCGTTATACTTATTCCCGAGAGTGGTTTATGGCAATGGTGAGGGACTTGACCCTAAATTTGTCCCTGTTTTAAGAGATCTGAGAAAGAAGTTTTGTGAGATAACAGCTATTGGCGATGACCGTGCAGAAGTGTTCCTGGCCAAAATTGCTGTGGCCCCGGAACCTGTATTGAAGAGTTTCAGATTACCTTTGGAAAAAACACTTTTTATAGAATAAACACCAATACAATACCGACCCTATACCGATAAAACGGATTAAATGAAGAAGATCATTTTTTCATTATTGCTTTTGCAAACGCTATTCGCAGTTAAGTTAGCAGCCCAATCGCCTGTAATATTTTCAGGAAAGAACGTCATTATAGGCAAGCACGTGTCAATTCTGGAAGACAGCAAAAATAACCTTGATCTGCAAACAGTTATCAAATCATCCGGTTTTGTAGCCTCAACTATTGAAACGCCTAATTTAGAGTTAAATAAATCCGCATTTTGGCTTAAATTTTCGATCAAAAACGAGTCGCCGTCCGACCGTCTAATGCTGGCACTCGAATACCCTACCCTTACCGCCTGCGATTTTTACTATCCAAAAAATGGCGGTTATGACGTAGTAAAGCTATCGGATACGGCGAAATTCAGTCATCGTACATATCAGCACCAGGCGTTCCTGTTTGACATTAAATTACCAAAAGACAGTACTGCAACTTATTTTCTGCGTGTAAAAAGCGGCGAGGAAATGGTATTGCCACTAATTGTAGGCACTTCCGCACATGTAGCCGAATCATTGCTTGCCTCAAACATTCTTTGGGGTATATTTATCGGCGTTATAGCTGTAATGGTATGTTACAATTTCTTTATTTACCTTTTCACGAGAGACC
>JBQCEA010000174.1:0-3808 GCA_051960695.1 Mucilaginibacter sp.
TATTCGGCTGCTTTAAAATATAGCCCATGCCTATCACCGTATGGACCAGTTTGTTTTTAAAATCCTTTTCGATTTTCTTACGCAGATAGTTAACGTAAACATCAATAAAATTGGTACCGGTATCAAAACCTATCCCCCAAACCTGTTCGGCAATATATTCGCGCGAGAGTATCTTATTAGGGTTACGCATAAATAGCTCAAGCAGTGTATATTCCTTTGCGGTTAGGGTTATTTGTTTGCCTGCCCGCTCGGCAGTTTTGCTCCAGGTGTCTAACTTAAGATCATCGAATATAAGTACATGGTTATCGTCGACTTTGCTTTTTTTCCGCCTCATCAATGCTTCTATACGCGCAAGTAATTCACTGAAATGAAAAGGTTTAACGAGGTAATCATCTGCCCCGGCTTTTAGTCCGGACACTTTATCATCTACCTGGTTTAATGCGGTTAGCATGAGTATAGGTGTATCCTGGTCAGTCTGCCTGATGTGCCTGCAAAGATCAATACCGTTAGTGTCGGGCAACATTACATCCATTATCAGCAGGTCGAACCGGTCATGTTGTAAAGCAGTTTTTGCAGTAGCGCCGTCAGCAGCTACTTTTACCTCATAGCCCTGTTCCTGGAGGCCCTTTAGTATAAAAGCCGCTACCTTCTGTTCGTCTTCAATTAAACAAATGCTGTTCATGCTGAACAAATATGACAATATTCAACCTAATTTTTACACTAAGAGCTATTAAGAACAACTATACTTGTGTATGAGTAAGCTAACCCCTTTCCATGTTGCAGTGCCGGTGTATGACCTGGAAGAAGCACGCCAATTTTACCGCGAAGTATTGAATTGTGCCGAAGGAAGATCAGATGACCTTTGGACGGACTTTGATTTGTACGGGCATCAATTTGTGATCCATTATAAACCCCGCCCTGAAGGCGACAATAAACTGCATACTAACCCTGTCGACGGGCATGATGTTCCGGTGCCGCATTTTGGCGTTGTACTGGATTGGGATGAATGGCACAAGCTGGCTGATAGGTTAAAAAGCTTCGGCATCAAATTCATCATCGAACCGGGTATTCGTTTTAAAGAATTGCCTGGCGAACAGGCAACTATGTTCTTTTCTGATCCATCAGGCAACGCTTTGGAGTTTAAAGCATTTAAGGATATAAGGCAGTTGTTTGCGAAGTAGCCCTCTTAAAACCTTATTGTCATTCTGAGCGTAGCGAAGAATCTTATCGAAGCGGCAGGTTTGCAATAATGCATTCCATTTATAAATTGCAAAAACCTGAACTTCCTCTATGCACCAATATAACTTCTATACTTACATCCTTACCAACTCTGCCAAGAAAGTTTTATATGTAGGTGTAACAAATGATCTGGAGCGTCGCTTGTACGAGCATTACTTTGGTTCAGGTCTAAAAGAAAGCTTTACTAAGAAATACAAATGCTATTATTTGGTTTGGTTTGAAAGATACCAGTATGTAAATCATGCCATAGAACGTGAAAAAGAAATAAAGGGCTGGCTGCGGGAAAAGAAAAATAAACTGATCGAAAGCGAAAATCCCCAATGGCGATTTTTAAATATAGATATTATGGAATGGCCACCAAAACCGTAAAAACATGGTGTATAAGATACTTCCCTACGCTCAGTATGACAAAGCTTTTTAAACTCCATGCGCCTTGCGCCAACCGCCTCCACTCCTAAAACATCCTCTGCTGTATCACCGCCATAAAATCGGCTTTGAATTTTTCACTTACCGGTATCTGCTTACCTGCTATATGAATATGGTTATCCTGGAATTTTTCAAGCTGCCGGGTATTAACGATGAATGAATTATGCACCCTGATAAAAGGTAACGGCAATTGCTCTTCGATGTCCTTTAACCTGCGGTATATCAGTAATTGTCCGGTAGTAGTAACCAATCGGACATACTCTTTTTCACCTTCAAAGTATAGAATATCTTCCAGCCTTATTTTGCTAAGTGTTTTACCCGATTTGATAAAGAAATATTCTTTTTCATGCATAGGCGCAACAACCTCAACCGGGTGGCGGTTACCAAAATACGATTCTATTTTTTGGGTCGAGGTGAGGAAACGTTTAAGCGTTATAGGCTTCAGCAAATAGTCGATAGTTTGGAAGGTATAGCTCTCGGCTGCATATTCTGAGTAGGCGGTGGTGAATACGATCTTGGTTTCAACAGGCAGCAAAGCGGCCAGCTCCATCCCGGTTAGCTGCGGCATGTTGATATCGAGAAAAATAAAATCAACCTTATTCTTTTTTAAAAATGTCATGGCCTCCAGCGCATCATAGCATTTAGCCATAAGCTGCCATTCGGTAGTTTGCCTTATCAGCATTTCCAGCAGGTTGACCGCATTCGGCTCATCATCAATAATAATGCAACTCAGGTTCATGCTATGGGCACTTTTAAAAAGGCGGTAAAGGTTTCACAATTATTTTCAATATTCAGTTCAAACGCCGGTCCGTAAAGCATCATTAACCGCTTGCGCAAATTCTCTATCCCAAACCCATGCGGCTCATCTTTTGACGCTTTATCATGTATCCTGTTACAGGTCTGGAAAAGCAAATTCCGCTCTTGCTGTATCAGCGATATTTCGATCTTGTTATGAATGCTTGATTTATCGATACCGTGCTTAATAATATTGTCGACAAGGGTCATCAGCAGCATGGGCGGTATACGGGCTTCAGGGTTGTATTCCTTTACAAAACAACTATCCGTTTTATGCCGGATACGGATCTTTTCCAGGGCTATATAGTTCTCAATAAAGCTTACCTCCGTTTGCATCGAAACCTCATCTTTAGGGCTTTCATCCACAAAATACCGCATAATGTCTGATAAGCGCTCGATCAACCCGGCCGTCCGTGGTGCTTCGCGGTAAGCCTCATAATAAATATTGTTCAGGGTGTTGAATAGAAAATGCGGCTGCACCTGCGATTTAAGCAAGTTCAGCTCGGCCTGGCTCTTTTGCAGCAATATTTCTTCCGCCTGCTGTTTCAGGCTGAAATAGGCCAGTGCAATACGGAATACGAAGCTGAGCATGTAGTTGAGCACACCTGCAATAACAAAGTTGAGCGCCATGCCCCAGGTCATGGTTTCAGGCTCGGTCAATACAAAACGATTGGCGAGGTAAATAACCAGGTACCCACGCGCAAGGCCGCCACCTACCAGTAGTACGATAACGCCGAGCACATATTCTATTTTATGGCCTTTTTCCCAAAGCTTTGGGAACAGCAGTTTGATATTGCCATAGATAACAAACGTATAAAATGCCACGCTGGTAGTGCTGAAGATAACGGCATGCGCGGGGCCTTCTTCCGGCAAAAGCGAAAAGAAAATGATCAGGTATACGGCAATCCATATCAACCATTGCAACTTAACTATCGCCGGCATTCTCTTTAAAAAACTCATCCTTAAAAGTACAAAGGTTTTCGCTATTGCATAAGCCGTTTCAACAGACTGTGGTATTTATTCAATCAATGGCACACTGGCCTCAATAGCTGCATTGGTTGAAAAGATATGCCGAGGCGTTAAAAACACATTTCACGAGGTTGAAATGATTTCCGGGCGAGTGAAATAAAGACAAGCTTTAATCACAATTAAATTGAGAAACTCCTTAAACCGGTTATGAAACTACACTTCATTGTATCAAAATTGGCAACTATAATAGCCGCTCTTTTATTGCTGATGTCGCACTTGAATAATGTGATAAGGCCAATATACTTGATGAGGGGGTGGTTTCTTACCGGGAAAGGAAAACCAATAATCGTAAATTTTAAACCATTCACTCATGAAGAAG
>JBQCEA010000175.1:0-2106 GCA_051960695.1 Mucilaginibacter sp.
ATGGAGGTCTTTATTACCGCGGGTTTTAATGTAATTACTGTGTCCAAAACTTATAAGCCTATCCGTTCAAAAACGGTTTTATTTATAACACCAGATTATACTATTAAAGATGCACCCAAAAGTGATATCCTGGTTGTGTTTGGCGGCCCTATCCAGCCCACCACTGACGATCGGGAAGTAATGGCATGGATAAAAAATCAGGCAGCTAATGATCAATATGTTATGTCGGTATGTACGGGTGCCTTTATTTTAGGCCGGGCAGGCTTGCTGGATAATCTTACGGCGACAACTTTTCATTCAGCAATTGATGACCTGGCGAAAAGTTTTCCAAAAACTAAAGTATTATCTAATACCCGATTCGTAGATAACGGCCGGATAATTACTACTGCCGGTATTTCAGCAGGTATTGATGGCGCTCTGCGATTGGTTGAAAAACTTAGGGGCCGGCCTTATGCTGAAGGAGTAGCTGCAAGCATAGAATATGATAAATGGGTACCTGACCAGGGACTAATTGTCAGCGCCGATAAATAGTACTTCTGTTAGTATCTAAGCGAAAACTTCTTGAAGATAAAATGAAGCAGCCATATCGGGCCGATAAGCAGGAATTTAAGATCAGTTAAGAAAGATGGTTTTTTGCCTTCTATTTTATGGCCCCAAAACTGGCCTACCCAGGAAATAACAAAAATGATTGCACACACCAGCCAAAGTGCTGGCCCTCCTGCAGATTGCCAACCGGCAAGCAGTGTTATGAGATAAACAAACAACATTATTATCAGCAGCATAATATAAGACAATATGGGCGACAGCTTATAGTAATAGTAAATTGCAAATGCTATAAGGAACGAGGCCCAATTGAAATAGCCATTGTATGAACCAAGAAATGCCAGTTTGGGGAAAGGAATGGCCCATACCAACCCTAAAATGCTAAAAACAATTAAAGGCACACAAATCCAATGGATCAGTTTATTCGTCGGATTGCGGTGGCTCTCAGCATACTGATCAAATAAAACATCAATAGGACGCTGAGGCCCCTTTGCCACAGTTGCGTTTGCTTTCTTTAGTTTTTGATTTGCCAATTTATTAAATTGAAAAATGTCATTTCCGATCCGCCTGAGGCGGAGAGAAATCTTATACACTGTATCTATCGCTCGTATAAGATTTTTTCGCTCACTTAGTCAGAACGCAATCTGCTCAAGAGAAAGTTCTCCTCTCGTTAACCCCCAATTCATTCCCTTGTTCGTCGAAATGACATCGATTGGTTATCGAGGCTTATTACTTCGCAAATGACACCGACCGGGTTTCCCTGATTACCGTAACCTTGATCTGGCCCGGATAGGTCATCTCGGTTTGAATACGGTTAGATATATCGGCAGCCAAAACTTCGGATTGTGCGTCAGATATCTTTTCGCTTTCAACTACTACGCGAAGTTCACGTCCTGCCTGTATAGCAAATGTTTTTTCAACGCCTGGATACGAAAGTGCCAGATCTTCCAGTTCTTTCAACCGTTTAATATAACTTTCAACCACTTCGCGGCGTGCACCCGGACGTGCGCCTGATATAGCGTCGCAAGCCTGTACTATGGGCGAAAGCATGGAGGTCATTTCGATCTCGTCGTGGTGGGCGCCAATGGCGTTGCAAACTTCAGGGTGCTCTTTATATTTCTCTGCAAGCTGCATGCCCAAAATGGCGTGCGGCAATTCAGGGTTATCATCAGGCACCTTACCAATATCATGTAATAGACCGGCGCGTTTAGCAAGTTTCACATTCAGACCCAATTCAGCAGCCATAGTAGCGCAGAAGTTAGCTACCTCGCGCGAGTGCTGTAACAGGTTTTGTCCGTAAGACGAACGGTAACGCATACGACCAACCATACGAATCAGCTCCGGATGCAAACCGGTGATACCTAAATCAATCACGGTACGCTCGCCAATCTCCACAATTTCTTCTTCGATCTGCTTTTTAGTTTTAGCAACCACTTCCTCAATACGGGCAGGGTGAATACGGCCGTCGGTTACCAAACGGTGCATCGCCAGGCGGGCAATTTCACGACGTACCGGGTCAAAACCTGAAAGGATAATGGCCTCAGGGGTGTCGTCAACAATGAT
>JBQCEA010000176.1:0-6180 GCA_051960695.1 Mucilaginibacter sp.
TGGTTATGTAGGTTAGCACCTGTGCAATTTGTTGGGGAGTAAGATCATTCGCCGGCATAATATCTTCAAAGTCTTTACCTTTTACTGTAATTTTCCCTTTCAGCCCGGCTTTCACAAAACATGGCAATGATGATCTGTTATTCCTGATATAAAGCGAATCAGTTAACGGCGGGATCAATGCCGATAAGCCTTCGCCTTTTGTTCCGTGACAATTCTGGCAATGTGACTGATATACAAGCGCTCCGCTTGAATAATAGCGTCTAAATTCTATACTTCCCTCGTTTTCACATGAAATAGAAGAAATCATTATCATGCTAAAGCCTATTGCACAAATTAATGCGGTTCTCATTGCACAATATGCTGATCTGGTTCGTTTTGCAGAGTTTTTATATCGGCTATTAATTGAGCTACTTGTTTAGGATCGGTGCCATCATAAGCTCCGCGTATCCGTTTTTGTTTATCAACCAATACAAAATATCCGGCATGGATGTAACCACCTGCTGCAGTGCTATCCCTTTTTACTGCCACCAGGTAGTTTTTTTCGGCAATATTATAAGTATCTTCTTTATTCCCCTGCAAAAACCACCAGGTGTTACCGGTAACTCCCAGTTTATCGGCATATCGTTTTAAAACAGGTACACTATCGTGCTTGGGGTCTATAGTGTGTGATATGATCTTGAAATCACCCGTATTTTTAAACATGTTATAAACATTCAGCATATTACGGTGCATAACCGGGCAAATAGATGGACAGGTTGTGAAAAAGAAATCGGCAACATAGATATCACCGTCAAGGCTTTTGTTAGTGATCGTATCGCCGTACTGGTTTACAAATTTAAATTTGGGGATAGTTTGATAAACGGTATCGGTAACTGATTTCCCATTTACTACCTTAGCTATCGGTTTACGACTGCCAAATATTGGTAGTGTTTTCTTGTCGGATGAATTAGATTTACAGGCGGCCCAAACTGTTATGATCAATAACCCAAAGCACAGTTTCTTCATTTTATTTTATGATTTGAAAGATAATCCTTTGATTCTTTGATAGCGACATTCACCTGTGAGTCAATAGCGGTTACTTGTTTTTTCTGCTCGGTAAAATATTTCATGATCTCGTCATGCGATTTGCCGGACACATCTGGCTGAAATTTCATCATCCAGTTTTCCATAGCCTCTTCAGCCGCCTTTAGTTTCAGGTCAATACCCTTTATATTGGTGCTTTCGGCTGTGTCTTTTTGTTTGATTTTAAGTAAACTATCGAGGCGAGATTTATTTTTCATCAGCACCTCATCTTTACTCATTACCTTATCATGCACTTTAAGAATATCGTTCAATAAGTTCTTTTCCTGTTTGGTGTTGTCGGAACATGAACAGAAGGAAGTAATAGCTAAGACGGCTACCAAAAATTTTAATGATCTCATGCGGGCAGGTGATTTTACGGTTCAAAATTAACATTAATCACCGATTTGGTAAGCCATTATTCAACATTTATGCAGTGCCCGCAAATAATATATAAAGTCGGTTTGCGGTAGCTTCTCTCCATCAACTTTTAAGAACTGACCTATCTGGGCCCGGTGGTGTGTACCATGATTGATCATCTGTGTAAGAACATCAATTATCCGGTTAGAAAACTCATCACCTTTTGAATTCTTATAAATGACACGCCGCATAAAATCTTCGGTACCAAGCGTATCGATAAAGCTGATCCAATCATTATAATTATTATCTATCGTTTGTTTAATTGTAGCCAATGTCCATTTGGGCCATGCAGAACCGGAAATACAGGGTTCGCCCAAACATCTGGCCAACCATATTTGCTGTGCTGACAATAGATGGGCTATTAATCTTAACGGTTTTGAGGGATCAGTAGTATTTAGTATCTGATCTGTGATCAAAAGATTGGTGTAGCGGTCGTAATCAAACAGGGTGATAAAGTGCTCGTTCATATACCAAAGTTAACACAACAATTTATTCTTGAGCTTGTTAATTGGTGAGAATATAGCTTAAGTTCGGTAGTACCTATACTTTACTTTCAAGCACAAATTTTAACAATAACATCATGCGGTGGTTACACTAACATTATATATTCAAATTACTTTTGTGCTGTAAAAATGATTGTTATGAAATTTACTGTCAATTTTTCAAAGCTTATCAGAAGTTTTCGTGAATGGATATTGATGAAAAACATGAAGTCATCATTCCTTCATTAAAATTCTTTTCTCATCTGTTAAATTATCCAACTATATTGTACAATTTGGTGTTCGCATATTGTTGTCATTTAATTGCGCATAGCAATAAGTGAATAATTGTCTATGGATAAAATAAACAGGTCTCTTTTCGGTGATAATTTTCAGTGGGGAGTCTCTCCCGCGGCTTTTAAAATTGAGGGTTCATGTAATGCGGATGGTAAAGGCGAATCGATCTGGGATGTTTTTACTGCAAAAAAAGGCAAAATATTACATGGTCATCATGCACAAATAGCTTGCGATTTTTATAATAACTATAAAGCTGATATCGACCTGGTAAAGCAGCTTAATATACCTAATTTCAGGTTTTCTATTTCATGGACTCGCATCTTACCGACCGGAACAGGTCAGCTAAATATGGCTGGCGTAGATCATTATAACCGGGTTATAGATTATTGCCTGCAACAAGGGATAGAGCCCTGGGTTACTATTTATCATTGGGATTTACCCCAGGCTCTGGAGATGAGAGGCGGCTGGACCAATCGTGACATTGTACAATGGTTTACGGACTATACCGCTATCTGTGCCAAGTATTTTGGCGATAGGGTAAAACATTGGATGATAATGAATGAACCGTCTGTATTTTCCGGGGCGGGTTATTTCTTCGGTATACATGCGCCGGGGCGCACAGGGCTTAAGAATTTTTTGCCGGCAATTCATCATATTGTTTTGAGCATGGTTTCTGGTGCAAAAAAGCTTCGTGAGCTTTTGCCTAATGCAGAGATCGGTACTACTTTTTCATGTTCTTATATTGAACCAAGGTCCGATAAAAAGCGAGATATCGCTGCGGCCCATCGGGCGGATGCCCTTGTTAACCGTCTTTTTATTGAGCCCATTTTAGGTTTGGGCTATCCTATAAAAGACATTCCGGTTTTGAAGGGCCTTGAGAAATATTATCTGCCGGGCGATGAGCAAAAAATGCAGTTCGACTTTGATTTCATCGGTTTACAGAATTACACTCGCGAAATAGTCAAGTATTCATTTTTTACTCCTTATGTGGGCGCCAGTTTAGTAAAGGCAGAAACCAGGAACGTGCCTACAACTGTAATGGGATGGGAAGTATACCCTCCGGCAATATATCATATCCTTAAAAAGTTTAACGCTTATCCGCAGATCAAAAAAATGATCATTACTGAAAACGGCGCAGCTTTTCCAGACGAGATCATCGAAGGAAAAATAAATGATACCGAAAGGGTTGAATATATAAAAGCAAATCTGCAACAAGTGTTAAAAGCAAAACAAGAGGGTTGCAGGGTAGAGGGATACTTTGTCTGGACCTTAACCGATAACTTTGAATGGGCTGAAGGGTACCGCCCGCGCTTTGGTTTGATCTATGTTGATTTTGAAACGCAGCAGCGCATTATTAAATCATCCGGGTATTGGTATGCCGAACTATTGCGGCATTAATTACTTGCTTCCTGTTCGCTGAGCTTTGAATCAATAATGATCAGATCCATTTTTTTGGGTTTAGGTAATCTGATAAAGAAAGTAGTTCCCTTTTTTTCAACACTTTCGAACCATATTTTGCCGTGATGTTTTTCAATGATCTGTTTACAGATAGAAAGACCCAAACCGAATGATTTTTCGCCAATAGTACCCGGACGCTTAGCATCCGTAAACATATTGAATACTTTGTCTTTTAATTCATCGGGGATGCCTATGCCATGGTCGGTTATAGATATCAGGATATGATTGGCCTGTTCTTTAGATTTTACAAGAATAGTTTCATCAACCGGGCTGAATTTAATAGCATTAGTGATCAGGTTCGCTATAACTCTCCAGATCATTTCACGGTTTATATAAAGTTGTTGTTCATTGGTTTTAAGCCCTTCAAACAATATTTGCTGATGCTTCTCAGCAGCTTTAAAACGCAGCAATTCAATGCTGTTGCTCAGCAGGGCATTTACCTCAACCAATTGTTTCTTCAGATCAGTTGAAATATCAGTGGTAGCTTCCAGTATTTCGTTGATCAGTTCAAGCGTATCCGCCGATGTGTCTTTTATGATCTTAAGCTGAGCTTTAAGTTCTGGATCATGATCTGTTTCTTCAACCATTATGCCCGTTAACGATGCAATGCCTCCCAACGGGTTGCGCAAGTCATGCGCTACGGTACGTAAAATGCGGTCTTTCTCACGACTGCTGGCTTTCAATTCAGCGAAAGCCTTTTCTAAGTTTACCTTTTGCTCATTGATCTGCTCATTCAGAAAAGTAACTGTGGCTACATCAAGTTTTGATCTTCTCCAGTTTCTGCCTACCAGGGCAATAATTACAAGCAACATTACTGAACATATAATAGCTACATTAAGATAAATGCGCTGCAGTTTATTGTTATTGCTTAATGCAGCTATCTGGTACTGCTTCTCAAAATTTGAAAGTTGCTGGCTAATATCAATTTCTTTAAAAGTGCTAAGCCGCTGAATAAGTGAATCTTTAAGCAGGTTATATTTTTCGATATAGCCGATAGCTTTTGAAGGGTTGTTTTTTTGCTGATAATATTTACCCATCAACTCATTCCAACCGGCTTCGGCATCTTCATTCTTAACAGTATCCAATTGCCTGCGTACATTATTCAATAAAGAGTACAAAGAATCGGTTTTATGACCATTCAGAAATAATTGGCCTAACTTTATTTCAGCCATCTCCGCGTCCTGGTTATCCCCGCCTTTTTTAAGATTGATCGCAATGCTTTTCTTAAGCAGTTTTATGGCACCTGTATTATTCCCCTGTAGCACCAAAATGTCAGCCTTATTGCCATAAACTACGCCGCGGGCAATTTCAGCCATGTTGTTGAACTTTTTATTTTTCGGATCCGCGGTATTTATATATTTAAGCGCTGCATCAAAATACTTTACTGCGCTATCGATCTCACCGATATGCCTAGAACTTAGAGCTATATTGTCCAGAAGTTCCTGTTTGCGGCAGAAATCAGTAAAATCATTTTTTCCAAAAGCAATTTGTTGTTTGTAACTTTCTCTGAAATAACTTGCAGCTTGTTTAAAATGCGATTGTTTATACATGATCATACCCATTCTGTAGGTATAATCAGCAAGCGTACGATGGTCTAATAAGCTTTTACCAAGCAAATAACCCTGAAAATAACATTGGTAAGCATCATTATACTGCTTTACGCTAAAATAAGTATCGCCTTTAGCGTAATTTCCTTCAGCAAAATTAGCTACATACTGTTCACGGGTTACACTTTCCTTAGCCATCATCAACATGCTGTCGGCATACAAAAAGGCTTGTTTATAATCATGTTTTAGCTTTTGTTCATAAACATAATGAAAACCATAAAACCTGAACTTATCATTTACGGTTGGCTTGTCTATTGTTGCAAAAGCTGAATCGAGGTAATCCAGTCCTTCAGGTGTTTTGCCTCTCTCGTAAAAGGATGATGTTTTAGTGAAGATCTCTTTAAAAGCGTTTGAATATCCGTCTGAGTTTTTGTCGTTTTTATTGCACGAGAACAGTAAAGATCCTGTTAAAAGCAACAGGGATATTTTAAGATAATTAAATCTAATATTAGCAGTAACAGCAGCAATAAACCTCAGAAAATGACACATAAATATTTTCGTTATACGAAAACATTTCACTTAAGTTTATTTTGTGCCGCCTTTTTTATTAACATTTCCGTTACTTACTTAAAAGCATCTTCGCCGGTAATATCCATACCGGTTATTAACAGGTGTATATCATGCGTACCCTCATAAGTGATCACCGATTCAAGGTTCATCATATGCCGCATAATTGGGTATTCACCGGTAATGCCCATGCCTCCAAGCATCTGCCTGGCTTCACGCGCTATTGTAATAGCAGTTTCAACACTATTGCGTTTAGCCATAGAAATTTGAGCAGGGGTTGCACGATTTTCGTTTTTCAGGGTACCTAACCGCCAAACCAGCAACTGGGCTTTGGTAATTTCGGTTATCATTTC
>JBQCEA010000177.1:0-2653 GCA_051960695.1 Mucilaginibacter sp.
ATTATTCACAAAGTAGTTCTGCCCGGTGGTTAACGCGCCTTGATAAAATACTACCGATCCGTCAAATACACCAGAATATACTGAGTTTATGATAACATTGTTATAAAACCAGTTATTATTATATCCATAATTATATACGCCTCCAACCTGGTCTCCCACCCAAATTATGGCACCTTTACCTGTATTACTCCATGTGTTCCCTATTATTTTGTTATTACTTGATTCTCGCGTGGTTATGTTATACCAGCTCAACCCGATCTGAAAGCCGTCGTGTATGTAATTACCTTTAATAGTACCATTCATGAAATTCTGAAGGCCAATACCTTCAAAGTCAGTTCCAATGTTCCAATGTGTGGTTCCATCTATTGTCCCTATCTGGTTCATTTCATTGTTCAATATAGAACACCCTGTATTTGTACCTGCTGTACTACCTGTATTGGTTCCCTCAGCTGTATAAGTGTACATATTTACGGCGCACTGGCATCTATAAAAGTAATTGTTCTGAATCGTCATGTTTGTATTGCCATTAGGGCCAGGCATAATAAAAATAGCGCGTTGACAATAACTAAAATTGCAATTTTGAACCGTTAGCCCGGTAGTTCCGGCGGCTACTTCAAATGTTTTAATTGCAATCCCTACGGCTGTGAAGTTGATATTATTTACTGTAACGTATGAGCACCCTGATAGGTCAATTGCAGGAATATAACCAGGCTCAGCACCTAAATTAGCAAAACTTAGCACGTGATTGGATGCTGTGCCTGTTAGCGGCTTATAATATAAGGTTGTTCCATTTCCGTACCACCGGCCATCAGTTAAAGCAGACGATGATGCTTCAGGTATCAATGGTAGTCCATCTTCATAAAAAACAATGGTTCCGGGATGGTTTTTTACCGTTTTACTATAAACCCCGGCAGTTGGACCAGTCCAGCTTGTAGTCGGTGCAACTGTAAAAATAGGTTGTGCGCCCGTTCCATACGAGGATATAACAATTGGCTGCGATGCTGTACCTGAATGTGTAAAATTCAGTGGGATATAATAAGTACCGCCACATTGAAATAATAAACTATCTCCTGGCAGAGTAGCTATAGATGCAGCTTTTTGAGGCGAATTACATGGCGAGCCGATCGTACACCCGTTACTATCACTGCCCGCGGAAGAAAAATAGTAATTCTTTGCAAAAGCAGTATCAAATACCAAGCATAGAATGCAGATCGGTAAAAACGTTTTTAAAATTTTCATCACACACATTATTTAATTTTTCCTATTTGTGTTAAGCTTAGGTAGAACACAAATTTTAAATGTGAATTGGGAGTATATGAAAATTATCTGTTAAGTTCAACCACTAAATCTTTGATGATAGAATATGATTCTTTTCCTTCGTTTAGTTCAACCCATTCTTTTTTTATTTCAAGGTTGGAATTCAACATACTTTTAATAGCGTCATAATTAACATTAGGATCTACTTTCAACCTGTCTCTATCAACCAGATACTTATCAACGCAAAGAAGGTCGGCTTGGTATATGGAAATCACAGGAATTCCCATAACGGCCAATTCGCGGCTCATCGAACCTCCTGCACCAATAAAAAGTAGGCAATCAGAAATTATGTTTTGCAAATTGAGGGGCTTTTGCGCGACAGTTAATTTGCCAAATTTATCCTGAGTATAATGTTCAGCCTGAGATTTATCCCTGGGTAATACGATCACGTCATATTCATTCAAGAGATTTAGTAACGTATTATCAAAGAAATTTTGAGGGCCATCATAATATTGGGCTGTCCAAGGTTCGGGCCTGAAGTATATTTTGTTTTTTTGCTGTGAAAGTCCATTCAGTAATTCAGGATTCTGAGACAAATAAATTGCTTCCTTTACACTTGGATAAAACACAACTTTGGATCTGAGTGGCCACTTTTTGGTAAAACTTTCATTTTTAAGTGCTACCGGCAAGATTACCTTAGTTGCGAACAAGAATCCAAACAGATTGCCTTTTGCATGTTCGTTATCATTAGTGTATAAACAAGGTATACCAAGCATCCTGGCAACTATTGGCTGGTAAAAGCTGCTTTGGCTTGCAGCCACATCTATTTTTTGCTTCCTGATAAATGAATAAAGCTTACATAACCTTTTGATAAAAAAACGGATCTTTTTTTCTTTTAGGTTTTTTTGACGTTCGCCCACAATGTGGAATTCAATATTATTTTGTTTTAACAGGTCCACAGTATTGCCTGAATCACGGCAGGTTACTAAAATCTCATGTCCATTCTTTCTGAAATCATTTATGAAGGGAACAAAGAACGAAACTTGTGGCGAATTAATAATATCTATCCAAATTCTCATTTTTCTGTTATTTATTTTAATTAATCAATAATTTAAGATGTATAATGCAACAGCTGTTTTATTGTTTTACAATTTTCATGCAATAGTTTAACCCATAAGATAAATTACTATTACTTTCTTATAAAATTACCTGGTAAACAACGAGTATTACAGTATAATGGTGACTAGTGTGGCAAAGACAAGTTCAATTGGATTAAAATTGTATTGGCTGCGTATTATACGGCGTTTAGAAACTATGGTTTCAAGCGAAGTACAGTGTGGAGATTTATCCCCGGTTAACAATTTAAATCTCTTATTTGATACCTTCAAACCTTTCT
>JBQCEA010000178.1:0-2403 GCA_051960695.1 Mucilaginibacter sp.
GTGATAGGCATGGGCTATATTTTAAAGCAGCCGAATAGAGAATGAAGATAAAAGACAGGTTGGCGCTTTATTTTACCATCATCTCTGTGGTGATACTGCTTATTGCGTTGGGCACTGTCCTTATAACCTTTACGTCTTTTGCCCGGGCGGATTTTTATAACCGTTTGATAGACCGGGCTAACGTAGCAGCCCAATTATACCTTGAAGCAGATGAAATTTCG
Source organism: Mucilaginibacter sp. (assembly GCA_051960695.1). Lineage (GTDB taxonomy): Bacteria > Bacteroidota > Bacteroidia > Sphingobacteriales > Sphingobacteriaceae > Mucilaginibacter. The sequence continues at coordinate 222 of JBQCEA010000178.1, forward strand.
GTTGATTCACTCAACAGGGTACGAGAACGGTATCTAAAACAAATACCCGGCGAGGTGGTACGTTTTTACAACGACCGCAATAATGCATCATTCATTAAAGACCGTCAGCAGTACTGGAGCCATAATGTGATCAACAAGGTACGCCGGCGAAAGCAGGTAGAGTTTGCGGAGGGGCGCCGCCAAACGGTAGGTATTTATTATAAGGACAACCAGGGTAATTTTGTAATACTGGTATCTGCCGAGGATATTAATGGCAAGCACCGTATCGAAGATCTGGTTGAGATCATGCTCGTAATGCTGGTATGTGTTTCGGCAGCCTTGTTCTTTATCGGGCGCTGGTTTGCTAAAAAAGCTTTGGAGCCGATGGACGATATGGTAAGGCAGGTGCAGAAAGTAAGGGCAAGCAATTTGAGTGTACGTATAAACGAAGGCAACGGTAAGGATGAAATAAGCGTGCTCGCCCAAAATTTCAACCGCCTGCTGAACCATCTTGAAAACGCTTTTGAGCTGCAACAGACCTTTGTGATCAATGCTTCGCATGAACTGCGCACCCCGGTTACCAGTATTATTGGCGAAACGGAAGTGGTTTTAAGCAGGGAGCGCAATCAACAGGAATACGAAATGGCATTGAATTCGGTATTAACAGAAGCTGAGGTACTGAATGAGACAATAACCGGATTACTTGAGCTGGCCCAGGTGGACATGAGCTATACCCAGGCTGCTTTAAGCCAGGTAGCCATAGATGAATTGATATGGGAAATAGCCGACTATTGGACGAATAAAATAGGCAAAGGCATGTTTAATGTAAACATCAAACAATTGCCTGATGATGCTGAAAAGCTATCGATCCCCGCCAACAAGGCCTTATTGAACATCGCTTTAAATAACATTATCAGTAATGCCTATAAATTCTCGGATAATAAACCGGTACAATGTGAGCTGTATGTAAGCGATCAGCTGGTCAGCATAACTATTACCGACTCGGGTGTGGGAATTCCTCAGGAAGAAACGGCGAAAATATTTCAATCGTTTTACCGGGCCACTAACGTTAAAAATTTCCACGGAAGTGGTATCGGCTTATATATAACCGGTAAGATCATCAACCTGTTCAATGGCGGAATACATGCCTACTCCACCCTTGGCGAGGGCACTTCTGTCACCATTGATTTTAAGCGATAATAAATTCTAATCGCATTCTAATCCCTCTTTAATTCTGCTTTAATATGGGCATTTTACCTTTGGGCAAATGAATAATCTATGCTCAAAAGGTATGCACGCGCTTTATTATTGTTTTCTGTTTTTATAATTACCGGATCTTACGCAAACGCGCAAAATACCCCTGCCGATACTTTAAAATTAACACTTAAGCAAGCCGAAGAAAAATTTCTGAAAAGCAATCTTCAATTGGTCGCCCAGCGATATAACATTGATATTGCCAGTGCCAATGTGATCACACAGCGTCTTTTTCAGAATCCCGATTTCAGTTTCAATAATGGCATCTATGCACAGCAAGTGCCCAACGCCGCCAGCGAACAATCGTTTAGTGTTTCCGAGCTTTTTTTAACTGCTGGGAAAAGGAACAAAAACATTCAGTTAGCTAAAATAGGTGTAGAACAAGCCAAGTACCAGTTCTTCGACTTGATGCGCACGCTGAAATTTACCCTCCACAGTGATTTCTACACGGTTTATTTCCAGGAGCAATCAGCCAAGGTTTATAATGAGGAGATCAACTCATTGACCAAAACGCTTACTGTTTTTAAAGAGCAGTACCAAAAAGGAAATATTGCCGAAAAAGAAGTATTGCGTATACAGTCGCAGCTTTATTCACTGCAAACCGAATATAACTCATTACTTGCCGGTATAGATACAACGGAGAGCGAACTGAAATTATTGATCAAAGCTTCGCCAAACTCTTATGTTGATCCGCAGGTTGATTTTGATGATAACAATAAGCAGTTTGTGGCTTCAATTCCCTACCAGCAATTGCTGGATTCGGCCTATGTTAACCGTTACGATCTTAAATACAGCAAGTCAGTCGTAGATTATAACAATTTAAATCTGCGGTTGCAAAAAGCTACTGCTATTCCTGCTGTATCGCTGGTATTTAATTATGATAAACTGGGTTCGTACGGCAATAATTTCATGAGTGCCGGTATCGCTTTTAGTTTGCCATTCTTTAATC
>JBQCEA010000179.1:0-7707 GCA_051960695.1 Mucilaginibacter sp.
GGCACCAGGGCTATTCCGGCTTGCATTGCCTGCGATGGCGAGTTGATATTAACTTGCTTACCATCCAGGTAAACTGCTCCGCTTGCCGAGTCATTATGCAAGCCAAATATGGTTTCGAGCAATTCAGTTCGACCCGCGCCCATCAAACCGAAAATGCCTAATATTTCACCTTTAGACAGTTGGAATGATACGTCGTTAAGTAATTTTCGTTCTTTGTTTTCGGGATGCTTTAGGCTGACGTTTTGAACGGATAAAACCGGCGCCGATGACGCACAGGAACCTGTATTACGCATGATCTTAATCTCGCGACCTACCATTTTGCGCACAAGCTCATCCTGGCTAACGTCTTTCATATCACCTGACTCAATAGTACAGCCATCGCGCAGCACAGTATAACGGTCTGCGATCCTGAAAAGCTCATCCATTTTATGCGAGATATAAACGATGGTCTTTTGCTCGGCACGCAGCTCATTGATAATGTCAAACAGCACATCCACTTCGCTGCCTGTAATAGCCGAGGTGGGCTCATCCATAATGATCACATCGCAATCAGTAAGCAGTGCTTTTGCAATTTCTACAAGCTGCTGCTGACCCACTTTAAGGTTGCTGATCAATATATCCGGGCTCACGTTAAGCTTCAGTTTTTGAAGCAATTGCCGGGTACGGGCTTTCATAGCCTTACTATCAAGCATGCCCCAGCTATTCGTCAGCTCACGGCCCAGGAAGATATTTTCAGTAATATTAAGATGAGGTATCAGGTTAAGTTCCTGGTGAATAATTGCAATACCGGCATGCTGTGCCTCGCGCGGATTTTGAAAATTGACTTCCTTTCCTTTCAATAACACCTTTCCCTCATACTCCGGGTACACACCTGAAAGTATCTTCATTAGTGTCGACTTGCCTGCGCCGTTTTCACCCAAAAGCGCATTTACCTTGCCCCGAAATAGTTCCAGATTTACATCCTTTAAGGCTGTAACTCCCGGAAAACGCTTGGTAATATTTTGGGTAGATAACATAGGCCGGTTACTTCACTATTTTTAGGCTAACGGGTATCACTTCAAGATCATCAGTATTCAGGTGTTCTGAGTTTAAGGTGATAGCGCCCATAAATTCCACCTCATTGCCTTGTTTGACTGTTTGCCTGAATGGCGGAACGATCTTATTGCGGATGATCTTATTAACCTCCGACGAGATATTGTTCAGATCGAGTGTATTACTAAAATCGTTCAGGTTAACTAACCCCGAGGCATCCCTTACAGTATTACCAAAGATATATTCGGTGGCTATCTGCAAATCATTTTTGGCTGATGTTGTTAGCTGTACATCACTTTCTTCAATATTGGTTATGTTCCCTTTTCCTTTAACAAGCAGGTAACGTGTATTACCGATAGCCAGTGCCTTCCCATATTTTTCAAGCACTTTTGAACGATCAGTTTTTAGTCGCGCCAGCACTTCATCTATATCCGGAGCTTTAGTTTCCACATCGGGCAGCTGCTTATTCAACAGATTTTGCGCGTAAGCAGCTGCATCAAATGTCTTGGCTGTTGCTTTAACTTCACTAAGGTTTTTAAAGTAAACCGAATTATACGCTATAAAAATGATAACAACGATGGTAATAGCATATTTAATTCCCTTTGCCATAGCTTAGTTCTTTTTTCCGTAAGCAGTATAATCCGAGATATTTTTTGCAGTTACCATTTCCACTGCCACTTGTATTTTCTTTGGGAAATTTCTCCGGCCTTTAAAGTATTCGTCGGCGTAAGTGGCAGCGGTTTGCGCCATTACCTTGGGGAATTGCATTGCAGTCGCTAATATTTTGCCGTCTTTAATTGCCTGTACGGCATCTTCAGAACCATCGAATCCCACTACTTTTACTTTATCAGCTTTTCCGGCTGCAGCAAGGGCCTGGTATGCGCCCATGGCCATGGCGTCATTGCCGCAAAAAACACCGTCAATGTCAGGATGCGCCTGCAAGATAGATTCCATTACCTCCATGCCTTTGTTTCGGTCGAAGTCAGCACTTTGCTGTGCTACCATTTGCAGTCCGGGGAAATAATCAACAACACTGTGAAAACCCTTTGAACGGTTCCAGGTATTGTTATCGGCCACCAAGCCCAATATCTCTACATACTTACCCTTTTTGTGCATTTGCTGTACAAAATATTTTCCCAGCTCAACACAACCTGAATAACTGTCGGATAATATTTGTGAAGTTGGCCCGGTTACTGAATTTACCTCACGGTCCATACAGAAAACTGGCACACCAGCGGCCTTGGCCTTATTTACATTAACGACAGAGCCATTAGCATCCGTCGGGTTAAATAAGATGGCTTTATAACCTGCTGCAATAGCATTCTCAAAATTGTCTGTTTCGGTTGCAGTATTATTTTGTGAATCGAATATTTTAGTTTCATAGCCAAACCTTTTTGCCTGCGCAGCGGCAGTTTGGGCCAAAAACACAAACCACGGATTGTTCAAGGTAGACACGATCACCGCGATCTTTTTTGTACCCGCGTCAGTCTTATTCTTTTGATGATTGCTGCAGGCTACCAGTACGAGCACAAGCGTCAGCCATACCCAAAATCTTCTCATAAAATAATTTATCCTGTTCAATAACACATTACCGTTGGTCGGCAGCAGTGTGTTTTATTCAATTATAAAGTGGATCTATCTTTTAATAAAGACAAAACCGCATCAGCGATACCATTCTCTGATATACCATAGTGTCCCAATATTTCAACCTGCGAACCCGTTACCGTATACTCATCTGGTATGCCCATAATTTTAAACGGCTTTTGATATCCTTTTTGCATCAGATATGAGGCGCAAGCCTCTCCTAACCCGCCGTTAACCATGTGCTCCTCTACTGTCAGTATTGCACTGGTTTTCTGAGCTAATTGCCCGAGCAGCTTTACATCCAGCGGTTTAATGGTATGCATACTAACTACTGCTGCATGGATACCATGTTCTCGCTCAAGCTTTTGAGCAGCCTGTAGCGCAGGATATACCGTTTCGCCAGCGGCTATAATAGCTATATCACTGCCCTCTTTCACTAAACGACCTTTGCCGAATTCAAAACTATCTGTATCATCAGGCTTAAGTAATGGCATCGGTTTTTTGCCAAAACGCAGGTAGACCGGCTTTTTACTTTTAGCAGCCAGCTTTACAGCTTGTTCCGTCTCGAAATTATCCGCAGGTGCAACAATGGTAATGTTGTTGATGGCCCGCAGAACGGCAAAATCATGCAAGCTGTGGTGGGTGGTGCCCAATGCACCATAACTTACGCCGGCACTGATTCCAACCAATTTTACAGGGTTATCAGAATAAGCCACATCGTTTTTGATCTGCTCTAAGGCACGCGCCGTTAAGAAGCATGCCGGGGAAACAGCGAATGTCTTTTTCCCAGCCGATGCCAACCCCGCAGCAACACCTACCAAATTTTGCTCGGCAATACCCACTTCCACAATCTGTTCAGGGTATTTCTGTCCGAAAGGCACCAATTTACCAGAACCGCGTGAATCGCTTGTAACGGCAATAATGTCCCTGTCTTCTGCAGCCAAGGCCATAAGCGTATCAGCAAATACTTCCTGGTTTGGTTTTGTGCCCACGGCACTTTCAACTACTGCACCCACTATTATACTATTTAATACTTGTTTATTTAAAGCGTTCTGTTTTTTTTAGCCTACTAACGCACCGGCTTCATCCAATTCTTTAAGGGCATCTGCATATTGCTCCTTATTGGGTACCCCATGGTGCCATTTAAGCTGTTTTTCCATGTAGCTGATGCCTTTTCCTTTAACAGTATGCGCTATAACCAAATTGGGTTTCCCGGCTGTAAATGGCAATGATTCAAAAGTTTTCGTAAGCTGACCAAAGTCATGCCCATCGGTATGATGAACCGCCCAGCCAAAACTTTCAAATTTTTGATCAACCGGATCTGTGTTGCATACATGAGCTGTTGGGCCCGATATCTGCAATTCGTTTTTATCGATGATCGCTACCAGGTTATCCAGCTTGTAATGCGCTGCTGTTAATGCGGCTTCCCAGTTAGAACCTTCTGGCAGTTCCCCATCGCCCATCAGCGTAAAAACACGGTAGTTTTTCTGATCAAGCTTCGCGGCAAGGGCTGGTCCACCTGCAATCGGTAAACCGTGACCTAAAGCCCCGGTATTTTGCTCGACCCCGTTTATTTTGCGGGTTGGATGCCCGATATAGTGTGATCTGTATTTACACAGTGTTTCCAGGTCAGATTCAGGGAAGAAGCCCTGATCGGCCAAAACCACAAATAACGCCTCAACACAATGCCCCTTGCTTTGAATGTACCGGTCGCGGTCGGGTGAGGTAAAATTACCCGGGTTAACGTTCATCACGTTGTTATACAACACATTGAGCACATCCACACAGGATAAACTTCCGCCGGTATGTCCGGCATTAGCTCCCACAATGTATTTTAATATCCGCTTGCGGTATTCAACAGACCTTAATGCAAGCTCTTTCTCGTTCATCATCATCCTGTTAAGCTATGTGCTGGTAAACTTCCCAGCCCATGTAATTGCCCAATGCTTCGCGCAGTATTTCGCCGGTTTTCGAAGCGTTCATTACCACGTGGTGTTCAAAACCATTGCGGCAAACGTATTGCATCAAACCTTGCAGATTAGGTATCTGCGCTACTGCACGGTTGCCGAAAGTATTCAATGGATCATCCGTCAGGTAACCTTCACCTATATAAGCTTTGATGATACCTTTAGGGTCATCGGTACTGATACGGCCATAAGTAAGCGGCGATGCCGGTGTACGGCCTGCCAAGGCACCATAAGTATTTTCCACACCAACTGTAGTACCCAGGATAGGCGCTGTGCTGATCTCGATATCCGGCAGGAATGATTTAGCCCAGTTGCCGCAGTGGAAAAGCACGCATTTTTCATCATCATCAGCGTAGTTATTGTTCCAGTCCACCAATGCGCTTGGTGACCCCGACGCTAATTGCATGGCGTACATGCTCAATGTACCTGTAACGTCCACCTCGCAGGCACTTGGCAGCATGTTTTCGCTCATCATGCTCATGCTGGTACACACATTGCAGCCATAGTTTTTTTGAAGGGATGTCCAGCATTGAATTGCGGTAGCATCAAGTTCATTTTCCTGCATAAAGTGCTTTAGTACCACATCCAGTTTAGCGATCTGGATAAGAGCCTCACCTGGCGTTTTGCCAACAGGCGTATAAGCATGTATTTTCTCCAGGTGCGCTTTTACTTCAGCATCATCTTTAGTAAGCCTGTTTGCATTTCCCAGTATTTCAGAAAGGTCGGCAGTAGTTACCGATATACCATTCCTTTGCAATATTTTCTCGCTGTAACGCACGGTGTTAAATGCGCCCGGACGAGCGCCTACTGCACCGATACGTACCTTCTTTAATCCTTTAACTACACGGCATACTGCTACGAAATTATTCAGATCGGCAATAAACGTTGGGTCTGACGGATGTACCACATGTTTTGTAGTAAGCGTATATTTGATACCAAACTGGTACAAGTTGTTGCAAACGGATATTTTACCGCACCATGAGTCGCGGCGGCGGGCCACATCCAGTTTGTTCAGCTCATCAGGATAAGCCTGCACCAATACAGGAACATTTAACCCGGCAAGATGCAGCGTTTCGGCTACACCTTTTTCGTCACCAAAGTTTGGCAATACAACCAGTACTCCACTGATCTCTTTGCGATGGCGGTCAAATAATTCAGCACATTTACGGGCTTCGGCAAAGGTTTCTACTCCACCCAATTTAGAATCCGTATCAGAAAGCATGATGGCCTTTAAATTCAATTGCTCAAAAAGGGCCAGTAATTCTGTACGGGCTTCGGCTACCAAACGATCCGGAAAAAAATCACGGTTACCAATGATAACGCCTAAAGTTATTGTCTCTTTCATTTAAAAATTATGATTGATCGGTATTAAAGGACTAAACAAAAATCGCTTCAATAAATAATTTTTACTTTCTTTTATTTTCGATTGTAAATTTAAAAGAAAGTAAACGAAAATTAAAAAAGATTTTATCAACGATTTCAGAATGGAACAGGATGTTATCTGAATCAGGCTATGATCAGTTCAATATCGTTTTCCTTTAATACTTCTCTATGTTTCTGGTCGATACTGGAATCGGTAATGATATAACTAATTAAAGACAAAGCGCCAAGACTGGCAAATGATGTCTTACCGATCTTAGTCGAATCGGCAACTAAGTAGGTTGTTTCGGCAGCATCTATCATTGCTTTTTTTACAACGATATCGCTTATACTGGGATAGGTAAGCCCGGCCTTAAGAGAAAGGCCCGCCGTTGCCAGGAATAACTTCTGAACGTTTATTCCCTTGAAAAAATCGGCTGCTTTTTGTCCTGTAAGTGAGAGTGTTGGCGGTTTAAATTCGCCGCCGGTAACAATAAGTTCAATGCCGGGCTCAGTACCGAGCATCATGGCGATATTCAGCGCGTTTGTAATCACTGTAAGGTTTTTGAACCCTTTTAACCGTTTTGCAATTTCCGTAGTGGTTGAACCGGAGTCGAGGATAATGCTGTCGCCGCTTTCAATAAACTCCACGCATTTGGCAGCTATCAACTCCTTCTTATCCATGTTTTCGGTATGGGTAAGCGAAAAATTTCTAACCTGGTCGTGGATATCTTTAATAAACGCCCCGCCATGCTCACGTGTTACCAGCCCATCTTTTTCGAGCTTTTCCAGATCCTGCCGAACGGTGACTTCCGTTACCTTAAATATCCGAGCAAGGTCTATCACCTTGGCTGAACCATCTTCTTTTAAAAGTTCTAAAATTTTATCTCTGCGCTGGTTAGGTAACATATTGGTCGAATTATCGTAATCAAAAATAAATAAAAGAAAATAAAAGAAACAAAAAAGACGGGGTGTTACCCGTCCTTTATTAGATATCAGCAAGAAAGAAAGTCATCAATTCTTCGTCAACACAACGTATTGGTATGGCGACAAGGTAAGCTGAGTACTTAATGATACTGTACTGCCGCTCATTCCATCCTTCCAACTGGTGTTTTGTAATCCTGCCGGCACAGAATAGTTAATAGTGCTGTTGCGAGCATTAACTAATACCAATACATCATCCGTACCTGCTTTCTTCTCAAATGTGATCACATCGTTGTCACTATATGCGGTCATGGTTCCCGTTTTGATGGCTTCATGGGCTGCCCTGAAACCAAGTATCTTTTTATAAGCAGCTACCATATCGGGGTTGGCGTTATAATCAACAGGCACATTTGAAAAGAAGCTGATACTATTAGGATACCCTACTTCCTGGCTATCATAGATCAGCGGAACGCCGCTCATATAAGCAGCCAAAACAAAGGCTGCCAATGAGCCTTGCTTGCCATGGTAAACTGTTAACGGGCTGCCATCCGATGAAGCATCATCATGGTTGGTTGAATATCGCAACTTTACACCCGGCGATGGCAATGAAGCGATCTCATTATTATTGGTTGTAAATATAGTGACCGGGTTTTGCGTACCGGCAAATATGCCCTTAAGGGTGCCGTAAAAATCAAATGCAAAACCGATCTGGAAACCGTCGGTTATTTCAGAGCCCGCTGTGCCTTCAGCCAGGAATATCAGTTTGTGGCTTTTGATATTTTTTAAGGTATCAAGCGCCTGTGTCCAAAAATCTCCGGGCACCGCATCTGCATAATCGCAG
>JBQCEA010000180.1:0-2752 GCA_051960695.1 Mucilaginibacter sp.
CTTCATGACGCATATCCATTACTACATTTCTGAAATTGCGGTCTATAGCCATATTAGCCTTTGAACGGTCATTTACCAGCACATAAAAGGTATCGCTGAAGGCTTTATCTTCATCAAAATCCAGTTCGACAGGGTGTACCAATTCAATGATCTTATCAGCCAGGGTTTCCGGGCGGATAAGCACCCGGCCGAAATCTTTCTTTAAATAAGCCAATCCCCAGGTTTGGTATTCGTAATGGTCATACCTTGGCGATTCCGTTGGCAAATTATTCCTTTTTACTTTATGGGTTTCAACAAATAATATATAGCTATCAGAACGGGCGTTCTTGATAACATATGACCCTTTTAGGTTTATGGCTTCACATCCCTTAAATACCTCGAAATTTTCTAAATGGAAATCAATGTTGCCAGTAGCCTCTGCACGAAACTTCGACCTCAGCAGTTTATAGGTTTCATCATACAGGTCTATAGTATCGCTATTAAGGCCAACAGTATCAAAGGGATAGTTCATATACAATAATAATACACGATTTTGGGATTTGACGGATTTTTTTTAATTGTTGGTCGAGATTTCAAATCCCGATCTAAAGAAGTCCGGATTTTAAATCCGGACTAACCGTAGACAGTTTTAAACCGCCATTGATCCGTAAGGCTTCAGTTGCAAACTGAAGCCAGTCAGCAAGTTAGGTGTTCACGTTCTGCACATGAACATCGTGAACATTCATGAACATCTGACATACTGTGTGTCGTTCTGAAAAAAGTTGACACTTTTTGATTTAATTGATTAGTTACAACTAACTCACAATTATTTATACGACGCCATATTGCCGCAAGAACAGGCACAATTTGAGTCGCTGGCGCCGAGCTTTTGAAGAAAATACTGGTAAAAACCGATACGGTCGTTCATGCTGAATATATTGTCGCCTTGTCCGCATTCAACAGCGCCATTGATAATATTGATCGTCATGCCGAAGCCGGGTTTACGGTTTTTAGCCTTGTCATTAGCATTGGGCTGCCATTTCCCTATCATTACATCATGTGCCGATGGTTTATAAGTTTGCGGTGTCATCCAGAAATAGATCGCTGCCTCAAAAGCAACAACCGGGTCGGTTTCCAGCAATTCAGGATTATTTAATAAAATATGCTTATCGCCAAAAATACAGTCGGATGCGTAGCCATAATTGCCGTTATAGCTCAATTGCAGTGGTCCGCGGCCGTAGTATTTTTTGCCTGCAACAGCAGGGTAGGTATCATTATCAGCAACGTAAGGAAGCGAAGTGTTGTTTTCGTGGATAAACATCAGCCCGTCGTTGTATTTGCCGTTTTCTCCATGGCGGGTCTCGTGGGCTATGTTGGCAAAAAAGGCTGCTAATTCCTTTTTGTCGGTAAGCAGATCTTTTTCGCTGCAAAAATTGCCATAGTCAACAGTATATGAACTATCCGGCTTCTTTTTAGCCCAGTCCTCGTTCCAGTCTTCATCCTGTCTTACAATTACCGATTTGCCTGTTTTCTTATCGGTACGTGTTATCTGGTAAACGGATACAGCTCGTTTCACCACTTTTACTTTGATCTCCCCTAAAGTATTGATGGCTTTGATAAAGGCCGCATAAGTATAAAACTTATCCCGCATCGGAAACAAATCGTCAAACTGCTTTTCGCTTAAAAAGCTGCTTACAGGTATATTGTGATCAACTGGTTTGTTATTCGCACCACCGCACTTTGCACTTAACAGTAATAAAGACGACAGCAGGAAAAAAGTGGTTTTATTTAACAATGATGTAATTTTCATGAGATAGGTATTCTTGACGCAAATATTGCGTTATATAAACCAAAATTAGTAACATTTACAACATTGAAGAGTTTTAAGGCATATTGTAAGTATAACGCCGCCGAAATTTGAAACCAAAACTATAAATTCGGAAGCCGGATAGCAGAACCGGAATTGTAATGAAGATCTATACCAAAACAGGCGATAAAGGCTATACCTCATTAATAGGAGGGACGCGGGTACCCAAATATCATTTACGTATCGAAAGTTATGTAACAGTTGACGAGCTAAACTCGTATATAGGTTTGATACGCGATCAGGACATTACCGGTCATGATAAGGATTTCCTGAAACAGATACAGGACAGGCTGTTTACGATAGGTTCATCACTGGCTGCCGACCCGGAAAAATCAAAAATGGTTATTCCGGACCTGCACATGGCCGATATTGAGCTTTTGGAGAAAGAAATGGACGCGATAAATGAGCAATTGCCCGAATTGCGGCATTTTATATTACCGGGCGGTAATACGGCTATTTCGTTTTGCCATATAGCGCGTTGCGTATGCAGGCGTGCGGAAAGACTGGCTGTACACCTTGCTACAGAAAGCAGCGTTGATGAAAAGGTAATTATCTACTTGAACAGGCTGAGCGATTACCTTTTTACCCTCGCCAGGAAGATAGCAAACGATGGTGGAATCTCTGAAAATCAGTGGATACCACGGGTGTGAATTTTTGGAAAAAATAATTTGATAATCAATTTAAAAATATTATACTTTTGCCAAAATTTTAAATTTACCTAATAACTTAATAGATATATGTATTGGACACTTGAATTAGCATCTCACCTCGAAGATGCACCATGGCCGGCAACTAAAGACGAACTTATAGATTACGCTATTCGTTCGGGAGCTCCGGTCGAGGTAATTGAGAACCTTCAGGCACTGGAAGATGATGGTGAACCCTATGAAAATATTGAGGAGATAT